>JBHENE010000104.1:0-11831 GCA_046262215.1 Chthoniobacterales bacterium
GGCCTTCGGCATAATAAAAACCCTGCGAGGTGACGTGGATCGTGCCGATGGCTGTCAGAGTCATCGTGCCCTGCGACGCTGTTATTGTTCCGGTGATCGTGATGTATGCTTCGGTCCCATCCTTGTTCTGTCCGACGACGACAAAGTCTTCATGGCGTGTCCCTTTGTCGTTGTATTTCCCTGCGAGCACGACATTGCCGTCGAGCGAACCTTTCCCGTTAGCGAAGACTGGGATTCGTTCATCGAAGCTAACTAACTGGTAGTTTTTATTGTCGCGGTTAGGACGGTCGTCGGCGTGAACTGGGAGAGGAGCGACTGCGCAGAGCGCGAGTGCTATGACTGCTTTGATCGTTGTTTTCATACGTTAGTAACTGCAGTTGCTTTTGGTTGTTGTGACGGCGAGGAGTGATACCTGGCTGTCGTTTTATAGTGACGCAGAAGAGCGCGACAAAAGGGGCCAACTAAAGCGAAGAGGCCTCACGCATAACGTGAGGCCCCGATCACTTCCCGAGCGTTGGTTTCGCCGAGGTTGCTAGTCGCCAAGGTTGTACATCTCGACGACTGCCGTCCCGAATTTTCCGCCCTTATCCGTCACAATCGCGGTGTATTCGCCCGACGGTAACATTGCAAAAATTGCAGCTTCCCGGTCGTCGGTCGGAGCTAGTCCGGCATTGGAAATCGCGGTCGACTGCGCAGGATCATCTTTCCAGTTATCGTTGGATGCCACGCGCGTGCCGTTTTTGTTGCGCAGATCCAGCGTCGGATCAGGCAACGGTGCAGCAACTCCGCTCGTTGTCAGCGACTGGCCGAGGGCGCGTACCACCACCGGAGTTACGTCGCTTCCGGTTCGTATAATGAATCCGCCAATCTCCACCCTGTCTCCCGCTTCGACATAGGCGCGTGTGCTGATGTTGCCGAAGTGGCGGGAAGGCGCCGTGTCGATTGTGAACGTCCCAACGACCTGCTCAGGAGAGCCGGCCATATCCTGCGAGGCGATAAAGCTGCCTTTGCCGCTCGCGACGGCGTAAGCCCCGGTGCCGCCGATGATCGATTCAGGACCTTCCACATACGCGAGCTTATCAGTCTTGAAGTGAATCGTTCCGCTCCCCTGCAGCGAGATCGTGCCTTGCGTCGCCTTGATCGTGCCGGTGACGTTGAGGTAAACTTCGCTCCCGTCCTTGTTCGCGCCTGTGACGACGAAGTCTTCGTGGCGTGTCCCTTTGTCATTGTACTTGCCGGCGAGCGTGACATCGCCATCAAGCGACCCTTTGGTGCCATCGAAGGCCCCAAAATGTTCAGTGAAGCTGACGACCAGGCGATCGCTATCAGCCTTCAGTGAGAGAGGTGCGACTGCGCAGAGCGCAATTGCCAAGACTGCTTTGCTTATTCTTTTCATAGGTTGTTTGACTAATTGACTGCGTAGCGAGCCGGCGTGGTGCCAACTCTGATTGGCTGTAAACGCAAGACCGCGCCGGAAACGGGGCCAAAAATCGAAGAGGCGAGCTAGACACGGCTCAGTGTTTTCAGTAAAAACCGCCAGCATGACGGAGGCGGAGGCTCAAAAAGACGGCGACGGCCTCGCCGAACTAGATCAATTGCTGGCTGAGCTAAAGCTGCCGGCGCACGTCACGCAGTCTGGCTCCATGACACAAATGCTGCCGACGGTGTACGAAGAACTGCGCCGGGTAGCAGCCGGATACCTGCGCAGCGAGCGGAGCGGGCACACTTTGCAACCGACAGCGCTCGTCCACGAGGCCTACATGCGCCTTTCCGATCAGCATGGGACAAAGTGGGCAAATCGCGCCCATTTCCTGTGCATTGCCGCACGGATGATGCGGCGCGTCCTTACAAACCACGCCGTCGCTCGTGCGGCGGAGAAACGTGGCGGCGAAAATGCGGTGCGTTTCACGCTCGACGATGAGGTCGATTACTACACCGCGCAGGACCTTAGCCTCGTCGCGGTGAATGACGCGCTCGGCGAATTGGAGCGACTTGACGCACGCCAGGCGCAGATTGTTGAGCTACGCTTTTTCGGCGGACTGACGGTGGAAGAAATCGCGGAATCGCTTGAGATCTCACCGCGGACGGTGAAACGCGAATGGGCAACCGCGAAGCATTGGCTCCGGCGCGAGCTCGCGAAGGCAGCTTAGACATGACCGGCTCGGACTGGCAGCGCGTGAAGGTGGTGCTCGCTGACGTGCTGGAAGAGCCACCGGAAAACCGAAGCGCATTTCTCGCGCGCTCGTGTGGCGGAGACACGACTTTGATGCGCGAAGTCAGCGCGCTGCTCGCAGAGGACACGCAAGTACTCGAAGATTGCGCGGTTGGCCGCAACATCACGCGCGATGAGGGCCGGATCGATCAGCGCGTCGGAGCGTACACGATCGTTCGCGAACTCGGCCGCGGCGGGATGGGCGCTGTCTATCTAGCGGCGCGGGCCGACGGCGAATTCGAAAAACAGGTCGCGATCAAGCTGCTGAAGCGCGGCACCGACACGGACGAAGTTCTGCGCCGGTTTCGCGCCGAACGCCGCATCGTGGCGCGGCTCGATCACGCAAACATCGCCCGCTTGCTGGACGCCGGCACGACTGATGATGGCCTGCCCTACTTCGTGATGGAGTATGTGGAAGGCGAGTCGATCACCGAATACGCACGCACCCGGCAGATTTCCATCCGTGAGCGGCTCGCGCTCTTTCTGAAGGTGTGCAGCGCGGTGGAAACGGCACACGAGAGCCAGATCATTCATCGCGATCTGAAACCTAGCAACATACTCGTTAGGCCGGATGGCGAACCGAAGCTGCTCGACTTCGGAATCGCGAAGCTGCTCGCGGCGGCGGAGGACGCTGTGCTCGTGACGATGACGGAACAACGGCGGCTGACCCCCGCTTGTGCTTCGCCGGAGCAGGCGCGCGGCGAAGCGGTCACACCGGCGAGTGACGTCTATGCGCTCGGCGCGCTTCTCTATGAATTGCTGACCGAGAAAAGCCCGCATCGTTTCGCCAGTGCGCAGCCGACTCCGGAAGAGATCACGCGCGTTGTCTGCGAACTAGAGCCGGTACGACCGAGTCTCGCCGTCGACGGTGCGCCGCGGCGGCGAGAACTGCGCGGCGACCTGGAGACGATTGCGCTGACCGCGTTGCGTAAAGAACCGGCGCGGCGCTACGCATCGGTGGCCGCATTCGCCGAGGATATCCAGCGCCACCTCGACCGGCGTCCGGTCCATGCTCGGCCGCACACGACCGTTTACCTCGCCCGCCGCTACATTACGCGGAATCGCGTTGCTCTAGCTGTTGCCGGCGCGCTTACGATTGCGACTGTTGGCGTTGGCTCGACGATGATCTGGCAAGTGAGTAGATCAGCGGCGCATTCCGCAGCTCTGCGGGCCGAAGTGAAAGATGCTCTCGAGACGTATCAGAACGACTGGCATCGTGGTAATCCCGTCGGCGCGCTTAACGATGCCGGCCGTGCCATCACCGCTTTGAAGGAGTTGCACGAGACGCAACCAAGCGATCCAAATGTTGCCGAAGCTGAAGGTTATGCCGAGCAATGCCTCGCCGTCGCGCAGCGTGCACGAGGAGACCTACCAGCCGCCGCGCAGAGCTATCGTGAGGCAGAGGAGCTTTATAGAAGCTTAGCTGTCGCTCATCCTGCGACTGCGCTCTACGCCGAGTCCGCTCGTGCTATGGAGCGGGAACGCGCTCAAGTAGAGGCTGCGGGTTCGCCCGGGCAATAGGCTACGGCACGATCGTCTGTGGTTCCGCTCCGGCGACGATCTGCTGAAACCGCGGATCGGTCCGCAGGGGATCCCAAAGCCAACGATATTTCAGATCATTGAGTGTTATGCTGCAGTCGTAGTTGAGAGCGCCGGGCGTTCGCAGCAGCCGGGCCAGCTCCGCGATAGCTTTGTCCGACTCGCCCGTCCAAGCGTAGACAACAGGACGTGCGGTCGATACCACCGCCCCATCAAAGGTGTCCTTAGATTCCGGACATAGCTCTGTCGCTTTAGCTTCTTCGCGTAACGCATCCTCCTTTTGACCCATGAAAGCGTAAGTCATTGCGAGACGCATATGCGGCTGCGCACGATTCGGCGTTTTTCGGACCCGTTCTTCGAAGAACTTGCACGATTCGGCAAACAGTGGAGTTGCGGCTTCGCGATTCCCCTGCGCCAGTGCAATGCAACCGCGCATGTAGCTGCGCGTGATCGGTCCCAGAAAACCTCCGTCGACCGGATCCTGGTTGATGTTCGCGACTGCTTGTTCAGCTGCGGGGTAGTCACGTTCGAGTAGATTGAAGTCCCACCGCATCCAGGCAAGGAACTCCTTGAACTGTCCCGCATACTCCGGCGGGTAGCTCGCGAGAAGTGCTTTACCGCGGCGAAGTTCACCGCGCGACCAGAAGTCCACATACGCGCGAGCGATCTTGTTGAACATGTACTCCGGCACAATCGCCAGGGCGCGGTCCCAGGCAGCAATCGCGGCGGGCCAGTCCCGCATCAATGAGAGATGGTAAGCAAGGTTTGTCGGACCGTCGAAGTTTCGGGGATTGAGCGTTACGGCTTTCTGGAACTCGGCCAATGACTGCTGCCACTTGCCCTGTCGCCGGTGCAAAGAAGCGGCGGCGTAAATGATATCGGAATCCGTCGGCGAGGCCCGCTCGGCCATTTCAATTTCAGGCACGGCCGCGGCGTAGTCACGTTCGACTTCGTATATCCTCGACAAGGCAAAATGCGCTTCGCCTAGATCGGGATTCAAACGCAAAGCTTCGGTGGCTTCGAGTTTCGCCTTCGCGGCGTCGCCGAAGGTAGCAAGGAGCCGCGCGTAACAAGCGTGTGCCTCCGCGACGCTCGGATCGGCAGCAATCGCGTCGGCGTAAAGATCGCGTGCGGCAGCGAGATCAAGCTCTGTCTGATGAGTCTCGCGTTCGCGTGCCCGGAGAAAAAGCGCATAGGCAGCGTCGTTCCCGAGGGGTTTTACCAGCAGCTGTTGTTGCTCAGGCAATAACGTATCGGCGGCTCCGCGGCCTGCGGTGCCCGGCCTTGAGTGGGCTTTCCATGACCATGCGCCAATCGCGATCCCAACGACCAAGACTACTATTGGAACCAAATCTCTTCTGCGAAGGCCGAATTTAGACATAAGCCGCAGGACAAGTGCAGACGTACCGAGGTGCGGACAAGAGTCGAGATGATAAAGTTGGGCAGACTTGCTACGGCCGTTCGGTTGCGACGTCGCGTGATTCGCGCCGCACACTTCGACCTCCGCTGCTCGCGTAGGTGCCATAGGACCCTTCCTACGGCGAAGTGCTCACCTTGCGCTCGGATCGGCTTCGCGAGAATGCTCGGTTCGGTGCGATCGTGCACCAACTTGCCGCGACCGCAAGCCACTTACGCGTGGCGTAAAAGCTTTTTGCGCCGCTCGGTAAGCTGGCCTAGAAGAACTTATGGCCGCCTATGACCGCGAGCCCGATCGTGTTTGGGACGAATACGAGTGGGAGCGATTTCTGCAGCAGCAGGACCATAAGACCGAGAAGTACATGGAGCTGCTCGAGAAGTATCTCGATCACCCGCAACGCGATCAGATCATTGCGCGTGAGATGGGTTGGACGCAGCTCAGCAGCGGCGAGGAATGGACGGACGATGGCGATGTGGCGTTGCCCAACGATGATGAAGAAGACGGGGCAACTGTTGGCGACATCATCAACCATCCAGAGAGTTTCGAGGATCATAATCTCTACCGCGCGGCTTTCGCGTTAACGGTGTGGATCGATCAGCTTTTCGACGACCATCCGACCCTGCAGAATGAACCTGCGGCCGTGAAACTGGCGACGCATTCGGCGTTAGCGAGCGCGAAGCTCGCGGCGGCACTGAGCGACGACGATGTGGATGAGATCGGGATGACGATCGCGTACCTGAAGCGCGCGCTGAAGGCGATCACCGTCTCGATGGAGGCGGCGGGTCAAATGCTGTCAGAGCGGGTGATTTCAGCGCCGCAGCACGGCGCGTTGATGCAGCGCCTTTTCCAAGTGCGGGACGGCATCATCACCCTCATGGGCGAATATCGCGGCGAGTGGCTGCGGCGTTTCGGCAGCCTCTAACGGCCAGCCGTTGAATGAACTAGCGGCGTTCCCGTCCAAATCCATGCACGCGGAAGCATCTCCGGTGGAAGCCGAAGTTTCGGACGTAGATTTAGTCCAGCGTTGCCAGAACGGCGACACCGAAGCATTCGACCTCCTGGTGGGGCGTTACCGGACGCGCGTTTTTGGAATGATCTACAACATGGTACATAGCGAGCAGGACGCCTGGGATCTCGCCCAGGATAGTTTCCTGAAGGCGTGGAAATCGATCGGCCGTTTTCGTGGCCAATCGAGCTTCTACACCTGGATCTATCGTATCGTGATGAACGTCACGATCGATTGGCTGCGCAAGAAGCAGGTGAAAGGCACCGGCGCAGAGTTCGACGATGCGATTCAGCTGAAGGAGATCGATCCCGCTTCGCGCACCGTGCCGAAAGCCGACGCATTGCCGCACGAGCGGATGCAACACGGCGAGATTCGCGGCCGGATCGACGCCGCCATCGCACAACTTTCGCCGGAACATCGCGCCGTCATTTTGATGAAGGAGATGGAAGGGATGCAATATCACGAGATCGCGGAGTCGCTCGGCTGCTCGATCGGCACGGTGATGTCGCGGTTGTTCTACGCGCGCAAGAAGCTGCAGAATTTACTGAGGGATGTTTATGAAAACGTTTGAGGAAAAGTGGACCGCTTGGATCGATGGCCAGCTGTCGGGTAAAGAGCTCGAGGAATTCGAGGCGTCGCTGCCGGATGTTTCCGCGGCTCAGCTCGAGAAACAGGATTCGCTGAAGCTCAGCGCACTGCTCCAGCGCGAGCTAGCGCCGCAGCCGATGGCAAACGCGGAGTTTTTCCATCATCAGCTTCGTGGCGAAATCGAGCGCGAGACCGCGCAGTCAGCTGCGCGTGAAACTGATCCTGCGCGTGCACCATGGTGGTCGATCGGGCGGCTCGCCTGGGCTGGTGCCGCGTCGCTCGCCATTTTCGCGGCGTGCACATTTTTCGTTATGCGCAGCGAGAACGTCGGGGGCCAGTCCACTTACCTGACGCAGGTGATCAACGCCCGCGTCGACCCGGAAGTGAGCCCCGACGCGACGATTTCGATGTTCGAGACCAAGGAAGATAAAGTGACAGTCTTGTGGGTCGAAGGCCTGCAGTCACTCCCATCTGAATACGCGGCGAAGTAAGCTCATGCGCCGTCCTCTCCTCACGATCATCGCTGCGCTTCTGTGCGCGTGCACGGCGACGGTCGCGCAGGCGGCGGATAGCGTCTGGAGCGGGCTCGTGATGGCGAACAATGCACCTGCGCCAACGCCGATTCCGGCGGAGCTGAACAAGTTCGAGAGCACGTTGAAGCAGCTCTTTGGCTACAATCAATTTCAGGTCATCGGCCAGTCGCGGCAGAGCTTGAAGAAGGGCGATGAGGATTGGCTCGCTTCGAGCAAATACTTCTCGCTCCACGTCAATTCGCGATCGGCGCCTAACTCCGCCTACCGGCTCAATCTACAGTTGTTCCAAGAGCAGAAACTCCTGCTGGAGACCGAGGCGAAGCTGAGCAAGAAAAGCCCGCTTGTGATCCGCGGCCCGCAGGTAGGTGACGGGCAGTTGGTGTTGCTCCTCGTCGTCGAGTAGCTGCAGCTAGAGGACGGGTGGTCGTTCAGGAGCGGGCGCTGTCGACATTCGCATCGCCGCTTCCTCTTCAAGCCGCAGCGCCTTCGCGCGTTGCCACCCAGTGACAGCCTGCGTCAGAAGGAAGAAGGTCATGAACACGAGCCACATCGAGCCGGTGGTAAAGGCATAGATCGTCAAGAGCCCACCACCTGCCAGGCCTATGATGCTGGCGATCTGCAAGCTGCGAATGCGACCGAACGGAAACCAAAGCAGCGAACGCAAAATCTGCCCGCCATCGAGTGGATAAATGGGCAGGAGATTGAAAATGAGAATCCCGATGTTGATATAGCCGATCATCACCACCAGCCGGTAAACATCGAGCGACCCAATCCCGGACCGAAAGACAAAGAAGCGCGCAAGCGCCAGCAGCGGCACGAGCGCAACATTCACAAGCGGACCGGCCGCGATGCTCCAAAGCTCTGCACCCGGTCTCGCGGGCGGACGCACAAAAGCGATGCCGCCGAAAGGCCAGAGCAGGATGCGCTCTGCAATTCCCCCCACCTGGCGGCAGGCGAACGCGTGTCCGAATTCATGCATCAGCACGATAAGGAACAGCGCGAGGTACTCGTAGATCGCGAACGCCGAAGACGTGTAGCCGTGCGGTCGCGATGTGAGCTGATACACCGCCACCAAAAACCAGCTGAAGTGCAACGACACCTCGATGCCTGCGAGGCGAAAGAGCCGAATGGAACCGCCTTGCATGAGCCGGAATGTCGCGTGCGCGGACCGAGCCGTCCAACGACGAAGAGCGTCGCTACAACGTTACTTCGTTGCTGTCACGAGAGAGCAGCAGCCGCATCGGAATCATCGACGACTCGTAGAAGCCGTAGCGCTTAAACAAATCCTGCGAACGCAGCTCCGGCCGGTCGGTTAACAGTGTGATCCGCAGGAAATTCTTCTGCTTCGCGAACTCGATCGCGTACTCGAGCAACCGGGAGCCGTAGCCCTTGCCCTGGAAGCTTTTGTGAACCACGAGGTCTTCGAGCACCATCACGAATCCGCCTTCGGCCGTGCTGATCGTAAAGAGCAGATTAATCATCCCCACGATCGTCCGGTCCTGGCGCAGGACGAAAACGCGACCGCGATTCGGCTGCTCGAAAATCAACCGCAAGCCGCGCAGTTGCTTGTCCTTGTCCGGCCGAAAGTCACTCTCCTCGCTGAAGAGCTCGCCGAGCAGGACCGACAATTCGTCGAGATCCTCGAAAGTAGCTGGCTCAATAACGACTTCGCTCATTTGGGCCGTTATTCCACAACGGGCGAGCGCTGGCAATGCGCATGTCGATCGGCATCGTCATCCCGAGCGAAGTCGAGGGACCCCGTTGCAATACCAGACGTAGCGCCGCGGGGTCCCTCGACTTCGCTCGGGATGACCTGCGTTGACAAAACGGAGCCGATACCTAATGTAGCCGCTCTTCGCCGCTCCCGGCGCAGGACTTGTCTATGAAACGCACTCTACAGCGCTCGAAGCGCACACGGAAAAATCAGCACGGTTTTCGCGCGCGGATGAGCACTAAAGCTGGTCGCAACTGCCTTTCGCGCCGTCGCCAGCGCGGTCGTAAACGCCTCCTGCCGAAGGGTGCCGAGGTGCATTACGCACGTCACACGCAGGCTTAACCTGCGCATCGCCCTAACGCTGCAGCTCCCGTAACGGGCCTGCGTATCCGGTTAGCTCGAGGTAACCCCGACCTTTAATCTCGCGGCCGCCCTGCGTGCCGATCACATCGACGGCACCTTCCCAGTAAGCCAGCGGCAGCAACGCGAGCTCCTGGTCGGCTAACACCGGCCGCACCTCGATCTGCAGTCCGCGTTCCGGAATGTCGATGCGCCACTCGACCGGATAATTCGCGTTTGTCTTGCCGCTTTTCCACCAGCTCGTCGGCGTCATCTGGAAAGCCGATTTCAACAGGTGCGTCGTCGTGCCATCAGCAGCGATCCAGGTGCCGCTCGAAGCCGGATCAGCGGCACCGTTCTCAAGCCGCATCTGGTAAAGCATCAGCTCCGTTCCATCGTCGAAAGCGACCGACAGCCAGTCCCATCCGACCTGGTCGGGGGCCAGTTGGCTCGTGGCCCATTCGTGATCGAACCAGCTGTCGCCTTTTACGTGCAGATCCTTACCCGCAACGCGGATTTTACCTTCACTCGCGAGCCGCGTGAGCGAGTAATAATGCGAGGCGTGCCCCTCACCCGCCGCTTTCGTGCTGATCCCTTCTGCACCATGAATCGCCGGCGGCTTCTGCGTTTCCAGCGCCAAATCAATTGCGGTGTCCGCGCCGTCAGCATGCAGGACGAACCGGCCGTCCGCCTCCATCTTCAGCGTCCATGTCTCGATCCACGCGAGCCGTTCGCCGTCGTCGAACCCGGCCTCACCGAACGCGCCGCGACTCGTCTTTTGCTGGAACTGGAAACGTTTGCCCGCTGCATCGGTGAGGGTGAAGTGCGCGAATTTCAAGTCGCCGACGACGAACCGCGACAACGCCGGATCACGATCTTCCGGCGGCTGGATTCCCTGCCGGAAGAACGTCAGCTGATAACCGAATCGGCGCCCAGAATCATCCGTCAGGTTACCTGTGAAGTACCACCACTCCGTTTTGAATCCTGGGTGCGGATGATGATCACGCGGAAACTCGTAGCTCCATCCCGGCTCAGCCACGCGCCAATCACCCGCGGTGGCAGAGGCGGCGATGACGCAAAACAGAAGCAGCTGTTTCATTCGCTGCGAAGCGACTGCGCGATGACCAAACGGCCCGCTCGCCAGGCCGGCAAAGAGCCGGCGACGATCGCCGCCGCCACGATCCAGATCGGCGTCAGCGCCAAGGACGCCCACGGAAAAGCGAGCTGAATCGTCCAGCCGAAGAACGCGCGATTAATCACGCCTGTCAGCACAAATGAGAGGCAGATTCCGGACGCGAGGCCTACCGCCGCCGCGAGCAACCCGATCATTGCGGATTCCCACAGCAACACCTGGCGTAACTGCCCAACGCTGGCGCCGATCGCCCGCAGCACCGCAAGTTCGCGCGACCGTTCGGTGATCAGCGTCGTCAACGTCAAACAGATGCCGACGATCGCGACGATCACCGCAATCGTGCGAAGCACATATGTGACGGCAAACGTCTGGTCGAAGATCTCGAAGATGCGCGTGCGCAGATCAGCGTTCGATAAAATCATGAACTGCCCTGATTGGCTCGAGTTTTTCCGAAACGCCTCAGTCAGATCGGAAGCGGACGCGCCCTGTTTCAGATAGACGGCGACGCTGTTCACGCGCGTGTCTTTCCACAGCGGCACGAACGTCTCTTCGCTCATATAAACGACGCCTTGATCGCGCGTGTAGTCATAGAACGTTCCCGCGATGGGGAACTGCCGGGCGCCCTCCGGCGTCATCAACTCCAGCTCTTCTCCATCAGTGACTTGACGCTTACGCGCGAAGCTTTCGGAGACAAGGACGCACCGCTCTGCGTTGAACCGGCGCATGATGGCAGAATCGTCGCCGGATACGAAATGCAGGCGACGCTGCTCGCTCCCGCGGATCACCGCGAGCGCAACGCGTTTGCCGCGCGAAGGCACACTGATCTCGCGAAAGGTGTCGATCGCCGCGACCGCCGGATACGTCTCCAGATAGCGGATCGCTTCCGGCGGAACGAACGACGACGGGCCAACTAACTCGTTCGACGCGGGCGCGATGAACAGATCAGCGACCAGCGTTTGATCGATCCATGACTCGACTGTCCGACGGAACGAAAACACCATTACGCTGGTGCCAATCGTCATCGCAACAGCGGCAGCGAGCGATGCGATCGTGACGGCGTTGCGGACCAGAGCGCGCGATAAATTTGCCGCAGCGAGATTCGGTTCCACTAACGGCCGCTGCGTGACGCGCATCATCTTGCGCAACGCGCGCGTGCTCAGCGCGCTGAACTTCGACGTCACGCTTGGCACCAGAAACGAAAACCCGGTCAGCACGAAAAACGCCGCCCCGAACCCGAGCCACGGCGGACCTGTCCTCAACGCGAGGTAAGAGAAGGCGCCAGCGACGACAACCGCGCCAACGCCAGCGAGCCACCACAGCGGCGAGAGATTCGTCGCTTCTTCGATCATCG
>JBHENE010000105.1:0-5042 GCA_046262215.1 Chthoniobacterales bacterium
ACAGTGCCGTCAACGTCCTGACGCATTTCGCGGCGCAAGAGCTTGCCGCCACCGCTCGCGATTTTTGCGTGCTCACCTATCTGGTCCACGGCAACAGGAAAAACTTCGCTGCAGGAGCCGGCATGCTCAAACAGAGCGTGCACGAGACCGTGCAAAAGCGCCAGGCGATCGCCCAACATCGCACCCAGGTGAAGTTCTCGCGCCGACGGTTCATGTCGTATGCGTCGCGGCCAGAGCTGTTCGCGTCGAGCGACGCAGACCCGGCACTGCCTGCCGCTCATCCGATCACGATTGTGCAACACTCGCCAGACCAGCTGCGGTTGAGCTTGCACTCACGCTTTCCGGCGTTCGGGACGAAGCCTGCGATGCTCTACCTCGTCGGTCGCGGCCACGACGGCGCGCGGCTTGCAGTTCAGCTGCGCCTTACTGCCAAAGCAAAAGTGCAGGTGACAAACTGCGCCACTGGACATCGTGTCGCACTGGCGAGCTGTCACGGCAGATCCTTCGCGGGCCAGATTGAACTTCCGATCCGGATGTTCTCCTCCCGTTCGCCGCTGTTCGCAAAGCTCGCTCGACGCCGCTGGTTCTTTGACGAAGCTGGCTGGACAGTCATTCCCGCGCTGCTTTCAGATTCACACAAGGACAGCAACGTCGCGGTGAACTCTCACGCGCGGCCCACAAATCACGCGAGGGGAAACACATCCCAGCAGTCGCGAAAGAAGGCGATCACTTCGTTGTTATTGCTCTGACGTCCTCGCGGGACGTCGTGCAACGTCATTGTTCGCTGCTGCGCTGCCACGCTCCGAAGCCTGTCTGACGACGGCACCACATATTTCCGGATCGCGCCGCCGTCGAGGCGCGCGCTGATCCAGATGTCGTCCATGTAAAACGCAGCGCGCGGTGCAGCTGTGTAATCCCAGAAGGTATCGTCGAAGAACCGCGGCTTGATCAGGTAACTCCCGCATCCGGTGATCACCGCGACCCGCTTCGGTTCACGCAAGCGGTTGCCGTGAATCATCTTCGCGTCGCGCCAATCGAAGCTGCGCGGCATCGCGGCGCCGCGAAAGCAGAGCGCAGCATCAGGTAGTTCCGCTTCATAATGCAGATACGTCGCGATCGCATCCCGCGGGTAGATCCGATCGTCGTCGACGACCACGATCGCTGTGTCGCGCCGGCCGGCGGCGAGTTCATGTTGCACGGTTGGAATCGATTTCGTTGCCGGTCCCCAATCGCGATCCGCTCGCAGGACGCGGACAGAAGGTAAATCGTGAAGAAATTGCGGGATCACATACGGTCGCCGCTGGCGAACTGAGAGCTCGGGGATTGCGATGATGATTTCATCGGCGGGCCTCGTCTGTGCGAGCAGGCAATGGAGCGTGGGCCGCAGCTGCGCGATGCGATCTGGCAGCGTAGTGAGCGAGACGACGATCCGTGGCTGCTCGCGGGGCGGAGCAGCGGCAAGCGTCTCGCGAATAAAGACTAGCTGCACCGCGGCCGCGCGCTTGTAGCGAAGCCGTCGCAGCGCGACAGAGGCAGCGATCAACGCTGCCGTCACAGCGCTAGTAATGAAGGCCCAAAACAACATGGAACAATCTCTCGTGTTTCCGCTGAGAATCGGTTGGTTTATCGCACACGTGAAAACAAATGCGCAGTCCTGATCTCACCCCTGGCAGCGGCGCTCTGCCATCCGACGTCCGAGCTGAGGTCGCTGTTATCCTGATGGCCGGCGCTGGTTCTCGGCTCGGCAACGCTGGTGGTGCGATCGCAAAACCTTTGGTTCGAATCGGAGATCGGCCGTTAATCTGTTACGCGCTCGGCGCACTGAAGCGTGCTGGTGTGAAAAGCGTGCACGCCGTAATGGGCGCGAACAGCGAACGTCTAGCTGACGCGGTTCGGCCGCTCGTGCCGGAAACGATGGAGTTCAACGTCATCGTGAACCCCGAATGGCAGAAGCAAAACGGTGTCTCGGTGTTAGCGGCAGCTCCGCACGTGCGCTCGCCATTCTTTCTCACGATGGGCGATCACCTTTTCGAATACGCAGTCCTGGAAGCGCTACTCTCTTTCGAGACTCCGAGCGCGGTGAAGCTCGCGGTTGATCGAAAAATCAGTTCCATCTTCGACTTAGACGACGCCATGAAAGTGCAAACGAACGGCGAGCACATCACCGCGATCGCGAAGGACCTGCCGCGATACAACGCTATCGATACCGGCGTGTTTCTCTGCTCCCCAGAAATCTTCACCTACCTCGAACGCGCAAAGCGCAACGGCGATTGCAGCCTAGCTGACGGCGTTCGCCTCATGGCGGAGGAGAGAAAAGCGTACGCGGTTGATATTGGGGATGCTTGGTGGCAGGACGTCGACACGCCCGAGATGCTTGCGCGCGCCCAGCAGGAATCAGCTCGCCTCTTGCGGGACGGCGGGCGCGGGTTGCCGGAAGAAAGCGTTGCCCGCGAGCGTGGCGCTGATCGCTGACACGAGCAGCAGCAAGTGCAGAATGCCTTCCGCGAATCCGATCGCGGCGAGAAATAGGAAGAACAACATCGCCATGTCGCGCTTCGTCAGTTGCACCAGCCACCATGCGAACTTTTCGCCGAAGACCAGGACGCCAGAACGCTCAAGGAACTCGTGATGCCGCTGATAAAGCGCGCCGTTCCAGCGCGTCACCGGCGCGACGATGACCCCCCGCGACCGTCGCGAGAAAACGATTCCTTCGCTGAGCACGATGAAAAATGCGGCGGTGATTCCTTCCGCGATGTAGAACCAGCCGCTTGCGTGATTGCGCTCCCATTGCCGTGCGAGACCGATCCCGAGACACAGTGCGAGCAGCAGATTTCCCACGAGATCGAGCAGGCTGTCGAGGCGACGGCCAAATTCCGTTTGTAGAAACTTTGCGCGGGCGATCTCGCCGTCACAGCCGTCGAGAATGCTGTAGAGCTGATAAATCGCGCAGGCGATTAGGAACGCGCGATTCGTGCCGCGCAGAAGCAGCGATGAGCCATAAAGCGGCAGCAGGAACACGAGGACGCTCCAGGCGTTCGGTGTGATTGGGGTTTTCACGATCAACCGCGAGACGGCGCGCGAGAGCGGTCGATTAATGAAACGCGAAACGAGGCCGTCCTGCGACTTGCCGCTCGTGCGAAGGAATAGCCGTTCCGTTGACGGTATGTCGTCCGCTGTCCGTAGATAACGCCATGGGTGCGACTCCTCGATCTTCGTCGCACGTGAGAATGCGTTCTCGAAAAGCTTCCGGTAAGTCTCCCAGGAACTAGTCGATGCGAGATCGGTTGCCGGAACGGTCTCCTCAGTTGCGAGCAGCTGCGCAACGCCGTCGCGATAGAGAAACAATCTCGTGCTGAGAACGAGGTCCACCGGCGCGGCGGGCGCAGCAACGAACTCGGTAATCGGCATTCCAGCGAGACGTGAGTGGTCAGGGAGCCAGCGGTTTTCCGGCGCGACATCGGGGCGCCAGAACACTGCCACAGTGACAGGCTGCCGCTCGTGCTGCATGAGATCGCGCAGCACCAAGGCGATCCGATCGAGTTGACGTAGGCCCGCAACACGCCAGTCAGCGGATTCGTCAGCTAGCACGACGACGCGGAGGGATGATGGAGCCGTCTTCAAATTCAGCGCTGAATCTTCATCCATCGAGTCGCCGGGAATAGATTCGATAGGTCTTGTATCTCTCAGCGCCGATCGCTTCGAGGAAACGATTCATCATGACATTATCTTCCAAGACCAGGCTGCACTCCCCGGCACCGTAGCCGTGCTTGATCATAACGCTTTCGATCGCGCGCAACACAAGCATTTCGGCAATCCCGTGGCGGCGGTACTTGGCGACGATACCCAGCGCGACAAGACGAACGGTTTTGATTCGGCGCTTGTGGTAAAGAATCTTCGCGAGCCCGATCGGCAACCCGAAACGCGTGAGCCGTCCATTCGCGTGCCGTAGAGCGACGTTGATGTCCGGCACACAGAGGATGAATCCTGCGAGCTCTTCGCCGACCTCCGCGATCATCGTGAAGTCGGCTTCAACGATTGGCTTCAGCTCGTGCGTCATGAAGTCGAACTCCTTCGGCGTGAACGGGACGAACCCCCAGTTCTTCTCCCAAGCCTTGTTGTAGATTTCCCGCAACCGTCCGCTCTCTTCCTTGATCTTTGACAGGTCGACGTTGCGGATCGTGGCGACCTCCCGGCGCTTCAAGCGCGCGGCGAATTGTCGCAACCGCGCGACGGCCTGAGCGCGATCGGCCAGCCACCACGCGTAAAAATCTTTCGTCTTCGTGAAGCCACACGACTCGATCAACGGACTGTAGTAGGCAGGATTATGCGAAGTCAGGATCGTCGGCGGATGAGTGAAGCCATCGACAAGCAAACCGCACATGTAATTCGTCGAATAGTCGATCGGGCCCATCACCTCGTCGCGCCCGCGTGCGCGCAACCACGCTGCCGCCGCATTGAAAAGCGCTACCGCGACGTCCCGATTGTCGATCGACTCGAATAGGCCAAAGCAGCCGACATTGGTGCCGTGCAGCGCGTTGTAGTTAGGATCGTCGCTCGCCATGATCCGTCCGACGATCTGCCCTCCGGAACGCGCCAGAAACAAGGCTGCCGCACCATGCTCGAAGAACGGATGCTTCTTCGAATCGAGAAAGCCTTTCCGCTCAATAATCAGCGGCGGCACCCAAGCCGGATCGCCTTTGTGGAATCGCCACTGGCACTTAATGAACGCGTCGCGCTCAGCACGCGAGGTCACTTCGCTGATCTCGATCTCAGCGACGTTCATTCGGTCCTCCGTTAGCAGGGATACGCGCGAGCAACGATTTGAAAACCGCATCGTGTCGCCACATCACGTAAACGAGCAGGACGTTCAACACGGTCACTTCGACGACGAAATACCAGACCGGCTGCCCAGCGAAAAGAAGCGCGAAAAGAAGGAGCATGCGCGGATTCGTCGCGAGGCTGTTGCACCATTTCACGAGAGGGCGGCAATCCTCCCGGAACTCGCGCCCGAGCCAATCCTGATCCGCGCTCGGCGCGGCGAG
>JBHENE010000106.1:0-24367 GCA_046262215.1 Chthoniobacterales bacterium
GCCAGCAACTGCACCGCCTGAAACCCTTTTGTGTGCAATTCCGCGAGGTCGCTGTGCAGGCGAGAGTGCTCTTGCACGACGGGCCTGATCGCGCCCGCGACGGCGTCGAGACTAACGGCACAACCCTCGAGGTCGTCACCATAGATGACACGCAGCACTTCCTCGGCGGCCGCATTGCTGACCGTGTCGAGCTGAGCGTTCGCGTTCACGCAACGATGTTAGCGCACCAGGCCGGGCGCAGCATCCGAGAAGTATTTGGCGGCAGCCACCTTGGCGCCCGCTGTCGGCTAGGTTTTCGGTCGAGTCGCAATCTTTGCGCTGCCGAGGAACGTCGCCTCTTCATCAACGACAAGGCGCGGCGCTTCGATATCTCCACGCAAGGTGCAGCCCGAGTGCAGTTCGCAGCGCTCGACCGCGGTGACGTTACCATCGATTGTGCCGTAAACGGTGACCGATCCAGTGCGAATTTCACCGGTGATGTGTCCGTTTTTGCCAACCGTGAGCCGGCCACCAGAATCGATCGAACCTTCGACCTCGCCGTCAATCACCAGCTCGTTTGTGAATTTCACGGAGCCTTTGATCGATACGCCACTCGAGAGGACGCCACCGGAGGACCGGCTATTACCACCCGCTCCGTTCGTCGAACTTGGCGGCGTCGATCCAGTCAGCTCGGTCTTCTGTGTGGGGGTAAACATCTGCATATGATCTCTCTTGAAAGTTCATTCTGCACCGTCGGGCGATCATTAGATCGCTTAAACCGGACGAGTGCCGAAACGCACGTTGGCAGAATTCGCCCGGGCGCGACAGTAAAATATACGGCACCTGCGCCTGTCTCCATCACCGCTAAGCGCGCGACTCGACGCCGCCTTTCGAATGTGAGTGATGCCCACGCGTCCCACCGATGAATCTCGCGAGATGCTTGCCGCAGAACAGGCGAGTTTCGATCGTGAGCGGCGGCGTCACCGCATCGCGATGCACGTGGCAAAGATCGGCACCTGGACGCGCGACATGCAGACAGGTGCGGTCGAGTGGTCGACTGAGCTGACCGAGCTGTTTGGCCTTTCGCCGGAGCAGGCGCCCACGACGTCGCAGGCATTCCTGGAGTTGGTCCACCCCGACGATCGTGCGTGTTTCAGCGCCGAAGTGGCCGCGGCCGCGGAGGAGCGGACCGACTACCACTTCGAGTTTCGCTATCTCCATAGTTCTGGGGAATATCGCTGGATGGCCGGCCGCGGCCGCGGGTTCTACGATGCGAAGGGCAAGGTCATCGAGCTGGCCGGGGTGGGGATTGACATCACCGAGGAACGCCGGGCGCGCGAAGCGGCCGACGATCGCGCCTCACTGCTGCGACAGATCGGCGACAATCTTCCGCACGGGGCACTGTATCAGGTCGTGGTGGAGACCGACGGCAGTCGGAAGTTCGTCTACTGGAGCGCGGGTATCGAGCAACTCATAGGTGTTTCCGCAATCGAAGCACTGGACGACCCGGCCCGGCTTTACCAGCTCGTTCATGCGGATGATTTGCCGCGGCTAGCGGAAGCCGAACAGGTCTCGCTCGAGGCGCTGACGCTGTTTGATGAAACGATTCGCATTCAGCACGCGCTCACGGAGGAATGGCGGTGGGTTAGGCTTCGCTCGGCACCACGTCGGGTGTCCGACGGCCGTGTGGTTTGGGACGGCACCTACGCGGATGTCACCGATCAGAGGAACATTGCGCAGGCTCTGACCCATTCACTCGAGCGCCTCGATCTCGCGCAGCGTGCGGGTCATATCGGCGTCTTCGATTGGAACGTCGTGACCGGTGCGCTTATCTGGAATGACGAGCAGCTACGAATCTTCGGGCTCGAGCCCGGAACATTCCAGGGAACGAATGAAGCGTGGGCGGAGCGCGTGTTCCCGGCCGACCGCGAGCCGACGCATGAAGCGATTCGTGCCGCGATGGAACGCCGCGACCCAGAGATAAAACTCTCCTACCGAATCGTGACGCCGCAGGGAGCGACGCGCACCATCGAAGGAGCCGCTCGTTTCTCGTATGAAACCGCTGGAAAGCCGCTGCGGATGGTCGGCGTAAATGTCGACGTCACCGAACGGCTCGCGGCCGAGAACGCGCTTCTCGCCGCCGACCGGCGCAAAACCGAGTTCCTCGCGGTGCTCTCGCACGAACTACGCAACCCGCTCGCGGCAATCTCGAATGCGCTCGAGTTATCGAACTCCACGCCTGCCGATACGGCGACGTCCGAGTGGACGAACATCGTGATGCGCCGGCAGGTTACGCATCTCACCCACCTGGTCGATGACTTGTTAGACGTGACGCGCATCACCAGCGGAAAAATCGAACTGCGCACGCAGCGGCTCGATCTCGCCGATGTGCTCGACAGCGCGACCGGGGGGTTAAGGCTCCTTTTCGCGCAGCGGAACCAGGAGCTGATTTGCTCGTACCCGCGTAGCGGGATGCCGCTTGATGCCGACCAGACGCGCCTGGAGCAAGTGGTCGTGAATCTCCTCACCAACGCCGCGAAATACACTCCGCACGGCGGCCGAATTTGCGTCACCGCGCACGTCGACGGCAGCGCAGTCAGCCTCTCGATCGCTGATAATGGCGTCGGTATCGCGCCGGAACTCGTCGGCGAGATGTTTGAATTATTCGCGCAAGGTCGCCGGTCGATTGCGCGTTCGGAGGGGGGTCTTGGCCTCGGTCTGACGATCTCACGTCGTCTCGTTGAGATGCATGGCGGCACGATCGCGGCGAAGAGCGAAGGGGAAGGCCGGGGATCGGAGTTCGTTCTGCGGCTGCCGCTTGCCGAAGGCGACGCGCCAGCTCCGTCAGCTCCGATAACCGCCGCCCAACGCGCCGCCGCGAAGAAAAATCGCCGCGTTCTCGTCGTCGACGACCATATCGACACCGCCCAATCGCTGGCGCGGCTGCTCCGTGCGCGCGGACATGTCGTTCATATCGTGCATGATGGCGACAGCGCGATGGACGCCGCCAGGGTGTTCCGCCCGGAAGTTGTGCTGCTCGATCTTGGCTTGCCGGGAATGGATGGCTACGAGGTCGCGCAACATCTGCGCGCCAACCAGGAATTGGCTCAGCCGACGATCATCGCGATCTCGGGTTACGGGCAGGAGGAAGACCGCCGTCGTTCAAGCGAGGTCGGCATTGATCATCATCTCGTGAAACCAGTCAGCTTCCCGCAGCTCGAGACGATTCTGCGCGTGTAGCCGCGAGTCCCATCACGCGCACAAGAGCGCGGCGAGGCCAAGCTTTGACGGGCGGCGAGCGCATCATCATTCCGGTCGGGATAACCAGAACTCTACGAGAAACTTTTGCTGAGAAGCAGAAGATCGAACAGCCGGCTGGGCTACGCCGCGTGTGCAACCTTTGAGCGCAGGCGCTGGAGGCGCACTCGCACCGCGAGGCAGCGATTCCATTCGCGCTGTGCGTCGGCTTCCGGCAGTGACTGAGCCTGGTACGGCGAACGCGCCGGTTTCAGGCAGGACTCGACGAACTCATTGGCTGCTTCGGCGCGATCAATCCGCGACTCCGCGCGCGAATATTCCGCGTCGGATAGCAGACGTTCGCGGATCGCGATGTAAGCGCCGATCTCGGCGAAGGCGTGTTCTGATGTCTTGTGCTTTGCGGCTGATCGAGGGGAAGACTGCGCCAGGTGCATGTCCTGTAGAGAGCAACTCTCGTGCTCAGCACTTTCACGTGCCAAACAACGCTGAGTCGTGCGAGTCTCAGCGCGATGGAATTGCTGACGATCAGTGAGACGCGGAAGCGCGCGCAGAACGGAAATGTCTCTGCGCGCGTGCACGTGCAGGTAAACGCCGCCGCGGCGAAAGCGACGCGCGAGGGGAAGCCGTACTGCGAGCTCACGCTGGCGGATGCGTGCGATCGGATGACCCTCCGCGTCTGGAGCGATCATCCCGATTATCGCGCGTGCGATTCGCTCGCCATCTCAGATTTCATCGAGCTGACGGGCGACTTCGAGCAGCACCAGCAGTTCGGATTGGATGCGAAACGTTGGACGGTTCGCTCGCTCACCACAGGGGAGATAGGCGAGCTGTTGCAAGGCCCGGCGGAGCTACGCGCGAAACAGGCCGCGGATTGGGCTTACATCATCGAACGCGTCGCCGCGATCAGGGATCCGCGCTTGCAGCTGCTGAGCGAGACGTTCATCGCAGATTACGGCGATCGCTTTCGGCGAACTGCGGGTGCGCGGAGTTATCATCACGCGCGCCGCGGCGGCTTGGTCGAGCACACCGCGCAGATGATGCGAGTTGCAGTGCAAATCGCGGCGTCGTACGCGCAGCTGAACCTCGACCTGCTGATCGCCGGCATTCTTTTTCACGATTCGGGCAAGCTTTGGGAGAATCAGCTGCCCGAGAATGGCTTCACGATGGGCTTTGACGAGCGGGGCGAACTGATGGGCCACATCTCGATCGGGATGGAGCTGGTGAATTCGGTTTGGCGCAAGCTTCAGTCGAACAACGCAGCCGCCTGGCAGCAACTCACGCCAGCTTCCGAAGACGTGCGTCTCCACCTGCTGCACCTCATCGCCGCGCATCACGGCGAGATGCAGATGGGCTCGCCTGTGAATCCAAAGACGCCCGAAGCCATGGCGCTGCATTACATCGACAATCTCGACGCGCGTCTGGAGATGTTTTTTGCGGGCTACGCCGTAGCCAAACCGATCGCGCCTCGGATCTTTGATCGCGTACGGCCTTTGCCGGGAAACCTCGTCAAGCCGCTCGAAAAATTCACCGCGCCGGCCGCAGATTCTGCGCGGACAACACAGCGCAATCAGCTCTTCTAAACGCGCGCGCGCCACCTGTCATCCTGAGCCGCGCAGACGGTCGAAGGATCTCTCGGCAACACATTCCGCGTGCACATTCAACGCGCAGACTTCGTAGTCCGCGCTCACGTCTGCCGACGGCGCTCGCGGGTATGCGAGATCCTTCGACCGTCTTCGCGGCTCAGGATGACCGTTCCGCGTCCAACGCCACGACACGCCGCTCGGCCTCAGCGAGATACTCCTCGTCGATCTCGAAGCCGATAAACTTCGGCACGTCGCAGCGCTGCGCCGCGATGGCCGAATTCCCGATGCCGAGAAACGGGTCCAGCATCGTCTGCACCCCCGAGACGCCATGCAGTTTGATGCAATTTACCGCAAGTTGAACCGGAAACGTCGCCGGATGCGGCCTCTGTTTGTCCCGGTTCTTGATCGTCTCATACGGCACAAACCAAGTATTTCCCCGACAACGCACATCGCTGCCGCCCGTGTGGCTCCAGCGCGCAATGTTGCTCTTGTCCGCATACGGAACGCCGAGGGCGAGCCGATCGATCGGGGTGCGACCTTCTGGCGTCAGGTGGAAGACGTACTCGTGACAGTCGTTTAGAAATCGCGGTGAATTCACCGGCTTGAAGTGACCGCGCGAAACAGCCGCGCCATCGTCGTCTTCGATCGTGATCGCCTTGATCCAGTGGATCGTGTTTTGCAGCACGAACTCGTCGCGCAGCTGCAGCACCAACTCGTGCGGTAGAAAAGGGTTCGACGGCGCGCCACCGACGTTCAGAAACAAGGAGCCGTCAGGCTTCAGCACTCGTCGAGCGGCGGCCGCCCAATCGCGAAACCAGCCGAGGTACGTCCCGCGATCCTGTGTGTCCGAATACTTGCTGTAAGCGATCCCGAGATTGTAGGGCGGCGACGTGACGATCAGGTCCACCGACGCCTCTGGCAGTTGCAACATACCTGTGACGCAATCGCCATGGTGCAGTTCACACGCGGTCATGACAGAACGTCCGCCGCTGATGCCCCGCGTACAAGTGAAATCCGAGCTGCTGGCAACTCCGCGGAAGAAGCTTACGCGCGGGCTTTTTCCGGGGAGGGCAGGCTGCCAGTCTGCTGGTCTCGGCAGTCTGCCGAGACGAACTTCGCCGATGCGTCAGATATCTGAGGAGTCGCACGTCGGCAGAGTGTTTCCGGCAGGCTGCCGGAAACTGCAGGCTGGCAGCCTGCGCTACCCCAATCAGATTTTTGCTGCGCAGCGAATCCTTCTGCGCGCAACTTCTGCAGCAGCCCAGCCTGTGGTAGTATCGATCAATGTCCGACAAGCCTTCGAAGCTCACGATCGCCGGCCGCGAGTTCACCTCGCGGTTGCTCGTGGGCACCGGGAAGTTCGCTTCGAACGGACTGATGCGCGACGCCCTCGAAGCGAGCGGCACCGAGATCGTGACCGTCGCTTTACGCCGCGCAGATTTGTCAGGCAAAGGAGATCCGTTTGCGAACATCCTCGATTTCATTGACCCGAAGCGTTTCCTCCTCCTGCCGAACACCAGCGGCGCGCGCAACGCCTCGGAAGCGGTCCGGCTCGCGCGGCTCGCAGTCACGACCGGGCTGCCGAATTGGGTCAAACTCGAGATTCATCCTGACCCGCGCTACTTACTGCCCGATGGCGTCGAAACCCTCGCCGCTGCGGAAATCCTCGTGAAAGAAGGCTTCGTCGTGCTGCCTTATATCAACGCCGATCCAGTGCTTGCGAAGCGCCTGCAGGATGTCGGCACCGCGACGGTGATGCCACTGGGGTCACCAATCGGAAGCAACCGCGGAATCGAAACGCGCGCCCAGATCGAAATCATCATCGAACAGGCGACGGTGCCGGTAGTCGTCGACGCCGGCCTAGGCGCCCCCAGCCAGGCTGCAGAAGCGCTCGAGATGGGTGCGGACGCTGTTCTCGTAAACACCGCTATCGCGATCGCGGCTGACCCAAGTCGAATGGCGCAGGCGTTTCGCAAGGCCGTGGAAGCCGGCCGTGAGGCTTACGAGATCGGCCTCGCGGAGACGCGCCGGACCGCAAGCGCAACCAGCCCGCTGACCGCATTCTTCACCAGCAGCGCGCCGGCTGACCCCTAGTCGCGCTCGCCGGCCTCGTTGATGAGGCGCTCGAAGGTGTCGTTGTAGAACTGCAGCTGCCGACCGCCGAGCTTGTGCACGACGCGCCAGCCATTCCGATGCGCGAAATCGTCGATCTCGCCGGCAGACATTTCGCGGAACGCCTTCATCTCCGCCGGGTGCGTGACGAAGCACTCCGGCCGCTTCTTCAGCTCGACGGAGATCTTCGCCTGCATCGCGGTGAGATCGTCAGAGGTCATCCACTTCGTCGGTAACGCGGCGGGCCAGCGGCTCATTCTTCTCGGCCTTCTTACCAGGAAAAGTCGGTGGCGGCTTCGCCGGTCGGTTCAGTTTATTGCCGAGCGATTTTCTCGCCTTTTCTCCTGGCGACCCGTGCGCCTCGGGTTTCTCGATTTCGTCCATAATCAGCGATTCCTCTGGGATTGAAACGAACGGCGGCATCGTCACGGCCTTGTTTCGAAAGGCGGTCAAGTGGCGCGCCCGCGGGGCTTGGTCTAGGGTGCGGGCCGATGTTTTCCGAGACGATAGAGCTGCGCGGCCACATTATTGATTCTCTCATCCTGCCGAAGGTGCTGGATGAAATCCTGACGCGCGGCGCCGGTTTCACGATCGCCGAGATCAAAATCGGCCAGAACCGCGTCGACCAGAGCTATGCCCGCATCCAGGTCTCCGCTCCTGCGCGTGAGACGCTCGACGAGATGTTGCTTCGGCTTCGCCAGCACGGCGCCGAAGTCGCGGCCCGCCAGGATGTGAACCTCGCGCCCGCACCCGCTGACGGCATTTTCCCGGACGACTTCTACGTCACGACGAATCAACAGACGTTCGTGCAATTCGGCGGCAAAGAGATTCCTGTCGATGCGCCGATGATGGACAGCGCCGTCGCGGTCAACGTCGCTGGCGGAACGGCGCGTACTCTCAAGTTCGCGGACGTTAAAAAAGGCGATCAGGTAGTCGTCGGCCAGGGAGGTATCCGCGTGCAACCCGCCGAGCGCGAGACCTCACGCACGAGTGTCTTTCAGTTCAACGCGAACGTCTCCGCCGAAACTCCAAAGACCGCGACTATCCACGAGCTCGCGCGCGAGTTCCGCCGGGTTCGGGAGTCGGGAGAAAACATCCTCGTCGTGGCCGGCCCGTCCGTCGTGCATACGGGCGCAGGCAGCTACCTCGAGAAGCTGATCAAGCTTGGCTTTGTGCAAAAGCTTTTTACCGGCAACGGCCTCGCGGTTTACGACGTCGAAAGCGCGCTCTTCGGCACGTCGCTCGGTGTCCATCTCGAACGCGGCGCACTGGTAGATTCCGGCCACGACAACCACATGCGCGCGATCAATACGATCCGGAAAGCTGGCGGAATCAACGCCGCCGTTGAGCAGAGGATTGTGACGCGCGGAATTATGCACGCGTGTGTTCGTCACGGTGTCGACATCGTGCTTTCAGGGTCGATCCGTGACGACGGGCCGATTCCGGGCGTCACGACAGATGCTGTGGAAGCGCAACGCATCATGCGCGACAAGCTTCAGGATGTGAGCCTGGTTCTGATGATCGGCTCGATGCTTCATTCGCTCGCCGTCGTGAACATGCTCCCGGCGGCCGTGAAGACGGTGTCGGTCGACATTGATCCGCGGGCGGTGGCGCGGCTAACAAGTCAGAAAGCGTTCCAATCCGTCGGGCTCGTGACGGACCTTGAGCCGTTCCTCCGCGAGCTGACCGATCAGCTCGACACTGCGGTCGCAGCCTGATTTTCGTATGCGCGAGTTGCTGCTTTGTCCGCCCGATCACTACGCGATCGAGTATGAGATCAATCCATGGATGAGTCGTGCGCGCGCCGCCGACACGCCGATGGTGCAGGCGCAGTGGAAAGGGCTCTACGAAGAGCTTAAGACACTCGACGCGAAGGTGCACCTGATCACGCCGCAGCCGCGGCTGCCGGACATGGTGTTCACTGCGAACGCCGGCCTCACCGTCGGAAAACGTTTCATCCCAAGCAACTTCCGTCACCAGGAACGCTCCGGCGAAGCTGCCTTCTTCGCGCAGTGGATGGAAGAACGCTGCTATGAAATCGTGTGGCTTCCCCCAGAGCTCTACTTCGAAGGCGAGGGCGATGCTCTCTTCGGGGGCGACGCGCTTTTCTGCGGCTACAAGTTCCGCACCGACATCAACTCGCATCGCGCAGTCGCCGATCTGCTCGGGTGCCTCGTCATTTCGGTCGAGCTTGTCGACCCGCGCTTTTACCACATCGATACCTGCTTCTGCCCGCTGCCAGATGGCGGCGCAATGTGGTTCCCCGCTGCATTCGATGAATATGGTCAGCGCGCGATTCGCGATCGCCTGCCGAACCTAATCGACGTGCCGGAAGAAGAAGCGGCGGGGTTTTGCTGCAACGCCGTCGTGCTCGAAAACGACATCGTCCTGCCGCAAGGCGCGACGACCACGATCGCGAAGCTGACGGAGCGCGGCTACACGTGTCATCCGCTGCCGATGAGCGAATTCCTAAAAGCGGGCGGCGCGTGCAAATGTCTCACCATGCACATGCCGCAGCGCCAGAGCGTGTAGACGCGCCGGCGCTCGCCGTCATCCCGAGCGAAGTCGAGGGATCTCTCAACCGCACGCAAGATCGCGCGCGTCAGGAGGCGGGCT
The DNA here is from genome assembly GCA_046262215.1 of Chthoniobacterales bacterium. Classification (GTDB taxonomy): domain Bacteria; phylum Verrucomicrobiota; class Verrucomicrobiia; order Chthoniobacterales; family UBA10450; genus JACCTI01. Next base: position 9,549 of record JBHENE010000106.1, read on the forward strand.
GTTCGTGGTGCGACGCTCCGACTGTTGTCATCACACGTGATCGTTCGCGAGATCCTTCGGCCGTCTGCGCGGCTCAGGATGACTGGCGCACGCGTCTCTTAACGCGAGCGTTTCCGCTGCAGCTCCGCTTCGATTTTTCCGAGTGGTAGACAATTCATTACGTCCGCTTTCGTGAGCCAGCCTTTACGCGCGACGCCGATCCCAAAGACCAACTCCTGTAACCGCTCCACGCGATGCGCATCGGGATTGATCACGCATTTGACACCCTTCTCCTTCGCGAGCGGCCACCAGCGCCAGTCGAGATCGAGACGCTTCGGCGCGGCGTTGATCTCGATCCACGTGCCGGTCTCCGCCGCCGCTTCGATGACTGCGGGAATGTCGACCGCGTAAGGCTCGCGTTTCAACAGCAGCCGGCCCGTCGGGTGCGCAAGAAACGTCACATACGGATTACTGATTGCCTTGATGATCCGGCGCGTCATCTCGGCTTCCGGCAGGTTGAACGCTGAGTGGATCGACGCGACCACGTAGTCGAGTTCCGCGAGAACGTCGTCTGGGAAGTCTAACGAGCCGTCGCGGAGGATGTCGCATTCTACGCCGGCAAAAATCCGGAAATCATTGCGACCTTTATTCAGCCTCCGGATCTCCGCGCCCTGCACACGCAACCGCGCCTCATCGAGTCCATGCGCCTGGATCGAACTGCGGCTGTGGTCCGCGATGCCGAGATACTGCAGGCCGAGTTCTTCCGCGGCGGCCGCCATCTCCTCGAGTGAATTACGCCCGTCGCTCGCGATCGTATGGCAATGGAAGGTGCCGCGAAGATTTTCCAGCTCGATTAGACGCGGAAGCTTGCCATTCGCAGCTGCTTCGAATTCGCCGCAGTTCTCGCGCAGTTCGGGCGGGATGTAATCAAGCGCGAGCGCACGATACAGATCCGCTTCCTCGTTTACCGTTGGAATTGGCTCCGCCTCTTTCCTTTTCTTCTTTGCCGCGGGATCGGGTGGCGCAGGCGCGATCCGGTATTCGTTCAAGGTCCAGCCGCGTTGCAGCGCGCGGCCTCTCACCGTCACATTGTGTTCCTTGCTGCCGGTGAAATAATTCAACGCGAAGGGATACTCTGCGTTCGTCACTACGCGCAGATCGCACTGGATCCCCGAGTGCAGCCGCACGCTCGTCTTCGTCGCGCCTCGCACCATCACTGACTCGACGAGCGGATGAGCAACAAATGCATCGGTGATCACATCCGGCGCCTTCGTGGCGACGATGAAATCTAGATCCCGCACGATCTCTTTTCGCCGACGATAGCTTCCTGCGATGCAAACGTGCAGCGCATCGTCCAGAGCGCGGAGATCGTTCTGCAACGTTTCAGCTTCGGCCGCGATCGCCCCGAGCTGGAATGAGCCGGCGTGTTTCACCCGATCGGCGATCGCGCGACAAAGCTTCTCCTGGGTAGTCTTGCCAAAGCCGGCTAACGCCGCCACGCGATCGCTCTCGCACGCCTTCTTCAAGTCAGCGATTGAACTGACGTGCAGCTGTTCATGCAGCGCCTTGATCTTCTTCGCGCCCAACCCCGAGAGCGTGAACAGCTCCAGAATCGTCGGCGGAAACTCGCCGCGGATCTGTTCGTAGAACTTCGATGAGCCGGTCTCGACCAGCTCCTTGATCACGAGCGCGATGCCTTTACCGATGCCAGGGATGCGCGCGAGCGTCTCTTCATCCGCGAGCGCGGCGGCGTTCCCGCCCCACGTCTCGAGCGAACGCGCCGCATTCGTATAAGCGCGAATCTTAAACGGGTTCTCGCCCTTCAGCTCGAGCAGTGTCGCAATCTTTTCGAGCTTGTCGGCGATCGCTTCCTTCTCCATGCGCACCGGAACATCGCTCGAAGCAGGAGCGCACGCCAAGTTCCAACCTCACGAACATCAGCGGTAAGACGCTTATTTACTTTCGACCGACAAATAGTTAAGACCGAGGCGTGAATACATTTGTGAAGTTGAGTGTGGCGGTGTTGCTAGCCGTCGCCACCAGGCAACCGGCGCAGGCGATAATCCTTTACGGAACAGACAATCCGGTGGCGAACACGACTGCGCCGGGAGGCGCGCTCGCGAATAGTGGTTGGCAGTTCGAAGGACAATGGGGAGCCTTCCTCGGCACTCCGATCGCGCCGCACTTCTTCGTCACCGCTAAGCATGTTGGCGGAAGCATCGGTCAAATCTTCCTCTTTCAAGGCGTCGAATATAAGACGACGGCGGAGTTCGCCGACCCCTCTACCGATCTTCACATCTGGCAGGTTGCCGAGACATTTCCATCATATGCGCCGCTTTACGACGGCGTGGATGAGGTCGGGCGTCAACTAGTTGCGATTGGCCGCGGCACGCAGCGCGGCGCGGAGGTAACCTTTGGCGGTGGTTCACGGGGCTGGTCCTGGGGAACGGCCGATGGCGTGCAGCGCTGGGGACAGAACGTGGTTTCGCAAGTCGTTTCAGGTGGGCCGGCCAATGAGTATCTCTTTGCCAGTTTCGATCAGCCTCCCGGAGATCGACGTTCGTCGGCCGGTGGTAACGAAGCTCACGCGTCAGCCGGTGATTCGGGCGGCGGGGTGTTCATCAAGACGAACGGCTTCTGGAAACTAGCCGGGATCATCTACGGCATCGATGGACCGTTTTATACTTCTCCGTCGGGAGCGGGGTCGTTCATCGCGGCGCTTTTTGATGCGCGGAACTTCTATTACTACGACGGCGCCAACTATGTCCTGATCAGTGGAGCGTCTCCCGTCCCTACAGGCTTTTATTCCACTCGCATTTCATCACGAATGGGGTGGATCCGCACCGTGATCGGCACGCCTTAAAGCGCCGGAATCACCACCAGCGGAAGCGGATCACATCCGACCGCGGCGCTTATAGAAATCCAGACGCGCCATGATCGTATCGACGTATTTGCGCGTCCCCGGAAAGTCGATGGAGTCGCGAAATTTATCTGGCGGCACGACTGCTTCATTATCGCCGCCTGCCCAGCGCTGCGCACGACTCGCGCCGGCATTATATTCCGCCAGCGCGAACGGCACCGGATCCTGCTGGTTCCGCCAATGTCCAAGCGCACGAGCGAGATACCACGTCCCGGCCTGCAGGTTCACCTTTGGATCGAAAAGCTCTTCGGGGCGAAAATCGCCGACGTGATTCTGCCGCGCCCACTCGCCTGCGGCTATCTCGCTCACCTGCATCAGCCCGCGCTCGCCGGCGGTCCCAAACTTCTGCGGGTCGAACCGGCTCTCGCGCCAAATGACGGCCTTTACTAGCATCGGGTCGATATTGTTCTGCGCAGCGACGGAGCGAATCAGTACATCGTACTGTTGAAAACGCTGCGGGCTGATCCACTCGTAGATCGTGTAAACGGTGTCGCCCGAACGCATCGCCAGGTAAGCGGTGCCGGCACCGAGCGCCAGCAAGGCGCAGATGAGGAATTTGATGATGAACCTGGCCATCGAGCAGCGGCAATCTCGCTCAGTTTAGCCGATGCGACGCGGCGATTTGGAGAACGCCGCGAATCGAGGGAAACTCACGCTGGATTCATCCACGCATCCGTTTCGTTGAGCAATCAGATTTCTCTCTCACCGCTAGTTGTGAAACCGAAATTCGCGCGTGTCCTGATCGATCGCGCGATCCGGCGGGAGCTTGATTACGCGATCCCGGAAAGCTTCGCCGATCGCGTGAACATCGGGTGGCGGGTGCGTGTTCCATTCCGGGATAAATCCGCGCTCGCGACGGTGGTTGCCGTGCTCGACGAAACTGATGCGACAGGCATTCGTCCAATCGAGGCGATCGTCGGGGAGAAACCGGCGCTAAGTCCAAAGGTGCTGGAGCTCGCGCGGTGGATGAGCGCTTACTATTGCTGCTCGATCGAAACGGTGATGCGGAGCCTGTTGCCGCAGGTGATTCGGCGCGCGGAGGTTGGTTGGAAGAAGCAGTTGTTCGTGCGCCCTGCCCGCGCGCCCGAGCCGGACGAACTCGACAAGTTGCGACGTCGCGCGCCGCGTCAGGCGGAGCTGCTCGAAGCGGTCATGAAGCTCACCGATCCGGTAGCCGCGGCTGACCTTCTGCACGAGACATCGCTCGATAATCAGACGCTCCGCGCGCTAGAAAAGCGCGGGCTAGTGGAGCTACGCGAACAGGCAGTGCAACGCGACCCACACGCGAAGGAGGAGTTTGTCGCGAGCGCGGACATTACACTCAACGCGGAGCAGACCGTTGCACTCGCAGCAGTCGAAGCAGCCCTCGCGGCGCCGGAAACCGCGAAGCCACTTCTGCTCCATGGCGTCACCGGCAGTGGGAAAACCGAGATCTATCTACAGGCGATTCGCGCGACGCTCGCCGTCGGAAAAACAGCCGTTGTGCTTGTCCCGGAAATTTCGCTGACGCCGCAGACGGTCGAACGTTTCAAAAGTCGTTTCGCTGAAGCGCAGGATAGCGTTGCCGTCTTGCACAGCCGCCTCTCCGAAGGCGAGCGCCACGACGAGTGGCACAAGATCCAATTGGGGCAGGCGAAGATCGTGATCGGCGCGAGGAGCGCTGTCTTCGCGCCGCTCGAAAACCTCGGCTTGATCGTCGTCGATGAGGAGCACGAGAACTCCTACAAGCAGGAAGAAGCGCCGCGTTATCAGGCGCGCGATGTCGCAGTGGTCCGCGCGAAACTCGAGAACGCGGTCGTGCTGCTCGGCACCGCAACGCCATCGCTCGAAAGCTATTTCAACGCGACGCGCGGCAAGTATCAGCTGCTGCAGTTAACCCAACGGGTCGACGACAACCAGATGCCGATGATTCGCATCGTCGATCTGCGGAACGAGGCGCGAAAGGCAAAATCGCTCACGATCCTCGGCGACAAGCTACACACCGCGATCATCGCCCGACTCGAGAAACGCGAGCAGACAATCCTCTTCCTGAATCGCCGCGGCTTCTCGACATCACTCCTCTGCAGCGCGTGCGGGGAAGCGCGCGATTGTCCGAATTGCAGTGTCGCGCTGACCTTTCATCGGACCTCGGCGCGCTTGAGCTGTCACCTTTGCGGACACACTGCAACCGTGCCGAAGAAGTGTCCCGCGTGTGGGGAGAACGCCTTGATCTACTCCGGGTTCGGCACCGAAAAAGTGGAAGCGACCGTGCAACAGCTCTTCCCGAAAGCTGTCGTCCGGCGCATGGACGCGGACTCCATGACGCGGAAGGATGCGTTCCGCGAAACGCTGCGTGCCTTTCGCGCCGGCAAGATCGACATCCTCGTCGGCACGCAGATGATCGCGAAAGGTCTGCACTTCCCGAACGTCACGCTGGTCGGGATCATCAACGCCGATCTCGCGCTCCACATGCCGGATTTCCGTGCGGGCGAGCGTACGTTCCAACTGCTCACGCAAGTCGCCGGTCGCGCCGGCCGCGGAGAAACGCCCGGCGAAGTTTTCGTGCAAACGTTCACTCCATTCAGTCCCTCGATTCAGTTCGCGCGGCATCATGACTTCACCGGCTACTTCGAGCAGGAGCTGGAGTTTCGGGAACGCTGCGACTTCCCGCCCTTCCGTCACGCGGTGTTGCTGACGGTCCGTTCGGAACACGAAGCACGCGCGGGTTTTTCCGCCGAAACAATCGCGCGGCGGCTGCGCGAAAACCTTCCGGAAGAATTCATCCTCGGCTCACCAACGCCTGCGCCGCTCGAAAAGCTCCAAGGTCACTTTCGTTTTCACATCCTGATCCGCGGTGAAGCGATCATGCGGTTGAGCCGCTTAGTTCGTGAGACACTCGATAAGCTTCCATTGCCGGAGGACGTCTTCGCCTCCGTCGATGTCGATCCATATTCGCTGCTCTAGCGAAGAATTCACTGCCCGAATTCCGTTGATGCTCCCGTCGCGGCTCCGCTGTTAGTCTGCGCTCATGCAAGTGATGGAACTCCTCCCGCCGGCCGAAACGATGTATCAGGCGTTGCTAAATCGCGACGCCAGCTTTGAAGGGATCTTCTTCGTCGGCGTTCGTACGACCGGGATTTTTTGCCGCCCGACGTGCCCCGCGAAGAAACCTGCGCGCGAGAATGTGGATTTCTTTCCGACGCCAAGCGAAGCGTTGCACGGTGGATTTCGGCCGTGCTTGCGTTGCCAGCCGATGGATCCGGATAAACGTCCGCCAAAACTGATCGAACGCCTGCGGGCCGAGGTGGAGAAAGCGCCCGGCGGCCGGCTGACGGACAAGGAACTGTCGGCGCTGGCTATCGATCCGTCGACGGCGCGGCGGCAGTTCATGCGGCATTACGGCATGACCTTCCAGGCGTATCACCGCGCGCGGCGGATGGGTCTCGCCTTACGCGAAGTCCGCAAGGGCGCTCGCGTTTCAGAAGCGAAACAGGAGAGCGGCTTCGAATCGGCTAGTGGGTTTCGCGAAGCGTTCGCGAAAATCTTCGGCGACGCACCGAGTGTCGCGAGCACGCGCGGTTGTCTCTTCGTGGAGCGGCTCGACACGCCGCTCGGTGCGATGCTCGCAGTCGCCGATGATGCGGGATTACGGCTACTGGAGTTCACGGATCGTCGCGCTCTGGAACGTGAGCTGACGATCCTGCGCCGGCGTCTCGGCACAAACATTGTCCCCGGGCAGCACGCGCATCTCGACGCGACTCGCACGCAGTTGGCCGAATATTTCGCGGGTACGCGAGCGGAGTTCGAAGTGCCGATCGCGCCGATTGGCTCCGATTTTCAACTCCGAACATGGGAGCTGTTGCGCTCGATTCCGTCGGCCGAGACGCGCTCCTATTCGTGGATGGCGGAAGGCCTGAAGATCCCCGGCGCGCGGCGTGCCGTTGGCCGCGCGAACGGCACGAACATGCTTTGCATCATCATCCCGTGTCACCGCGTCATCCGCGCCGACGGCACCCTCTGCGGCTACGGCGGCGGGCTCTGGCGGAAAAAGTGGCTGCTCGAACACGAGCGGAAACACAGCGCTTAAGTTGCTGCCGAGGAGCGGCGCTGCCACAATGTGCGCCGCATGTCGTTCCGCCGCACGCTCGTCGTTTTCGCCGTCTTAATCCTGACGGCCCTGACGCTGCTGCACGGTGCGCTAAATCTTCACGTCTTCGACAAGCGCGCGAACGGTGGAGCAATCGGACGCGAGCTATTTCGCGTCGGTTTTCTACCCGTGACATGCCACCTTACTTGTCCGGTCACCGACTTCATTAATAAGCAGCTTACCGGTGCGAGTATGTTTGAGCCGATCCGGTTCCAAGGCTGGCCCGAACTCAAGGAGGCTTACCTGTCCGGCTATACTGCGGCGACATTCATCCTGGCGCCGATGGCGATCGCGCTGCGCGAACAAGGTGTGCCGATCAAAATCGTCTACCTAGGCCATCGCGAAGGAGGCGACGTGATGGTGCATAAGGACTCCGGAATATTCAGGACGCAGGACCTGAAGGGAAAGACCATCGCGGTCCCGGGCCGCTACGCGAATCATCGCCTGATCTTATTCCGTGAGCTCAAGAAAGCCGGAATGAGCTTGAGCGACGTGAATCTCGTGGAAATGCCGCCGCCTGACATGCCGGCTGCGCTCTACTCGCGCTCGGTCGACGCGATCACCTCAGGTGAGCCATTCCCGGGCCAGACCGAAATGGATGGCTACGGTCGCGCGCTTTACCGGCTGAAGGATGTCTGGCCAGGCTTCATCTCGTGTGTGCTGGCGGTGCGCGAGGACGTGATCAAAAACCGGCGCGCTGACGTTCAAGAGCTGGTCAATGGAATCGCGAAAAGCGGCAAGTGGCTCGATGCCAATATGGAAAACCGGATGGCGGCGGCGCAGTTCGTGAGCAAAGGCTATTACAATCAGGATCCGCGGCTGTTAACCTATGTGCTGAGTAAGCCGCCTGATCGCGTTAAATACACTCATCTGAAACCTGCACGCGCGAACTTCGAAGAAATCGAGGTGCTCGCTAAGGAGTCCGGCATTCTCAAAGGCACGGCGCACTTTGATGACTACGTTGACGATTCGTTCGCGCCGGATGACGACGCGGTCGAAGCACATCCTTACGCGGCGGCTTCGACACCTTGAGCTCGAGCGATCCAGTGCGTAAGCCGCGGAGCCCGTATCAACGAGATCCGTACACGCTTGTTCTGCCGGCATCCGTCGGCGTGTTGTTCCTTCTCCTTTGGCACCTTTGCGTGCGGCTATCGGGGAGTGATCTGTTTCCCACCCCGGCCGAAGTGGCGCGCGGGATCATCGAGCTCGCGCAACGCGGCTTGCTCTTAAAGTATGTTGTCGCGTCGCTCTTCCGGGTCGCGTGGGGGTTCATTTTCGCGGTGTTGATCGGACTACCTGCCGGCTTGCTGCTGGGCTGGTACACGCGCGCGTTTCAGGCCTTCAACCCGATGCTGCAGGTGTTCCGCCCGATCTCGCCGATCGCGTGGATTCCGCTCGCGATCCTTTGGTTCGGCGTGACCGATGCCGCGCCGATTTTTCTGATCTTCCTCGCGAGTGTGTTTCCGATCACCGTCTCCGCGATTGCCGCCGTCCAAAACATGCAGCCCGTCTATCTGCGTGCCGCGCAAAACTTCGGCCTCAGCCGGAGCGAGTTGTTCCGCCAGGTGATCCTGCGCGCCAGCCTTCCGCAGATCATCACCGGCGTTCGCATCGCGCTCGGCGTGGCGTGGCTCGTCGTCGTCGCCGCTGAGATGATCGCGGTGAACAGCGGCCTTGGTTATCTCATCATCGATGCGCGGAATGCCGGTAAACGCTACGACCTCGTCGTTGCCGGCATGGTCATGATCGGCCTGATCGGGCTCGTTCTCGATCTGCTCGTCCGGCAGTTGGAGAAGTTCGACGAGGTGCGCTGGGGATATGCTAATCGCCGATGAACGATCCGGCGATTTCGATCCGCAACTGCTCACTCATCTTTCCGGGTAAACGACCCGGCGAGGAAATTCGCGTCCTCGACGACGTCAGCGCTGATGTCGCGAAAGGAGAATTCGTCTGTCTGGTCGGCCCGAGCGGCTGTGGAAAATCAACGCTGCTGAACATCGTCGGCGGTTTCCTGCAGGCCGATTCCGGAGAGATCCTCGTTGAAGGCAAACCAGTACGCGGGCCCGACCCACGCCGCATCTTCGTCTTCCAAGAGAACGGCGTCTTCCCGTGGCTCAGCGTGCGCGACAACATCTGCTTCGGCCTGCGCCGACGCAGCCGCAACGAGCGAGACAGAACGCTCGCGCACTACGTCGAGATGGTGGGCCTCACCGGCTTTGAGGGCGCATACCCGCGCGAGCTCTCCGGCGGGATGCGGCAACGAGTCGAGATCGCCCGGGCGCTCGCGGCAAATCCGGACATCATCTACATGGACGAGCCATTCGGCGCGCTCGACTTCATCACGCGCTTGAAGATGCGCGCCGATCTCGTGCGCATCTGGCAGACGGAAAAGAAGACGATCCTGTTCGTCACCCACGACATCGAGGAAGCGGTGCAGCTCGCCGATCGCGTGCTCGTGATGAGCCAAAGGCCGGCGACCATTCAGCAGGTCGTCGATATCGATCTTCCGCGTCCGCGCGATCTCGACTCACCGCGTTATCTTGAGAAACGAGACGAAATTTTCCAGATCATGGGCATGAGCCTGCGAGTCGGCGAGACGTTGAGCGCATAACGAGAATCATCGCCGGCTTCCGCGGAGTTCGACAGTGGTGGTCGCATCGATGTTTCAACATAAAGCATAAAAAGCTCGCGTTTGTCGGCTAGGAGCCGCAATGCTTCGGGTAGCGACCTTTAACACCTTTCTTCTATGAGGACCCTGGGAACCGTTCTGTTACTAAATGTTGTTCTGGTGCGGCTGTCCTTGGCGGGCACATTTACGGTTACCAATACAGCCGACTCTGGTGCGGGATCGCTGCGTCAGGCAATCGTGGATGCTAACGCACAGCCGAATGTCTCACCTGATCAGCCGGACCGGATCGAATTCGCAATAGCCGGCGTTAACGTGCACACAATCACCGTTGCCTCCGCCCTGCCCGCTATAACTGAGTCAGTGCTCATCGACGGCTACACTCAGCCGGGCTCGAGCACGAATACTCTCACTATCGGGGATGACGCCAAGCTGCGTATCGAAATCAGCGGGTCAAACGTCGCCGACCAACTGGTACACGGACTAGATTTGCGGGCATCGAACTGCACGGTGCAAGGCCTCGTGATCAACCGATTCTTCCGCGGGAATGGAATTCACATTGGCTCCGGCTTGTTGCCTGTCTCGAACAATCGGGTGACAGGATGCTTCATCGGCTCCGATGCCGCAGGCACAACTGCTAACCGTAATGGTGTCGGCATAGCGATCGATTCCGCGGCGCATGACAACTTCATAGGGTCGCCCCAGCCGAGTCATCGGAATGTTTTCTTTAGAAACCTCCTCGGAGTTTCGATCGACGGTCAAGGCACCGTGAATAACGTCATTCAAAATAACTACATCGGTGTTGATGCGAGCGGTGTGGCTACTATACCGAGCGGAAGCTTCAACACGGACGCGGGGATACAGGTAACTGCTCCTGCTAACATCATTGGCGGTCCCGCCTCTGGGGCCGGAAACGTTATTAGCGGCCATGCTTCCTACTTTGGTGTGTCGATGCGCGATCGCACCTCGCTGCGGGGCAATTTTATCGGCACGGATGCGACGGGAAGGCTAGCTCTCAGGAACAGTGTGGGCGTAAGTGTGAGCGGCAGGGATAACATCGTCGTCGCCAATGTTATCTCGGGGAACAGCGGCGGGATTGAGGTAGTCGGCAGCAATAACGTCTTGCAATCAAACTTAATCGGGGTCGCCGCTGACGGCATTGCTGCGCTCGGCAACGAGGAGATCGGTGTCGCTGTAGGATATAACAACGACAGCAGTTTTGGCAGCCCAAGTATCGCGGCGAATAAGAATCTGATCGGCGGCAAAGCTGCCGGTGTCCGCAACATCATTGCCTTCAACAACACCGGGATTGCTGTCCTTCAAGGCATCGAGAACAGCATCCTCGGCAATTCTATTCACTCGAATACGAACCTGGGGATCGATCTCGTTCCGCCCTGCGGTTCCTCTTCTCCGAAGCCGGGTGTTTGCCCGCGCCTCGGAGTGACGCAGAACGATGCCGGCGACGGTGACTCAGGTTCAAACGAATTTCAAAACTTTCCCATCCTGTACTCTGTCCAGAATACCGGCGGGAATACGGCCGTGAAGGGCTTTCTCAATAGCAGGGCTAACGCGATCTATCGGCTTGAGTTCTTTGCCAACAACGCGCGAGACAATTCTGGATTCGGCGAAGGCAGGGTTTATCTAGGTTCAAAGGATGTCGCTACCGACGCGAGCGGCAACGCCGACTTCACGGCCACCTTTCCCAGCGTTGGCGACGCGCAGTTTGTCGCGGCAACTGCCACCGACGCGGCCGGCAACACCTCCGAATTCTCCCCGAGCGCGCCTGGCACGCTGCAGAACGTCTCGACCCGCGCGCACGTGCAAACTGGCGATCGTGTGATGATCGGCGGATTCATCATCACCGGCACAGACCCGAAGCGCGTGATCATCCGGGGTATCGGTCCATCGCTCCAGATCAGCGGCGTGCCGTTCGCCGGGCGGCTTGAAGATCCTGTGATCGATCTGCGCGACAGTAGCAACTCCTTGCTCGCGTCGAACGATAATTGGCGGGACACGCAGGAGACCGAAATTCGCGACACCGGGTTGGCACCGACGAACGACCGTGAGTCGGCGATCGTGCGGACAGTGGCGCCCGGTGCCTACACTGCGGTCTTGCGTGGGAAGAACGAGACGAGCGGCGTTGCTGTCATCGAAGCGTATGACCTCAGCGGCACGAGCGCGTCGCAGCTGGCCAACATCAGCACGCGATCGTTTGTGCAGACCGGTGAGAACGTCATGATCGGCGGTTTTATCGTAGGCCCGCAGACTGGCGGCGGCGCGCGTGTGCTCGTGCGAGCCATCGGGCCATCGCTTGCTCGCTCGTCCGTTCCGGAGCCAATGCAGGATCCGATGCTCGAGCTACGCGATGCTTCCGGTGCGCTACTCTCTGCAAACGACGACTGGCGGACGAACGAGGCGCAGGTCCAAGCTACGGGCGTTCCGCCCATGGATGAGCGCGAGTCCGCCCTCGTGGCGGATTTGCCGCCCGGTGCTTATACCGCTGTTGTAAGCGGCAAAGGTGGAACGACGGGCGTGGCTCTCGTGGAAGTGTACGCGGTGCGGTAGTATCTCGCGCGCAAGAGATTCCCGCCTCCGCGCGGATGTGAATTGCAGCGGCAAACTGCTCAGGTTATTGCTTGCGCATGATGCTTCTGCGTTGCGCCATTGGCGCGCTGCTGTTCACCTTGGCCGCCGCGTCGGGGAGCGCGTTTGAAATTCCCTATTTCAAATCGGGCGATCCGCTCGCGCCGCGCGATGAGTGGGGGCAGTTGCATCAGATGGCGACGCTCAACGAGACGGATCTCGTGCAGCGTGAGCGGTGGCGGTTGTTTTACTACGCGAAGTCCGGTCGCGAACTGATGAACGACCGCGCTTACGTCGCGTCGTTACAGGTGTCGCTGCAGCGCACCGGTTATTACTGTGGACCGGTCGACGGCTTCTATTCGCCTGACGTGACTGACGCGGTGATGCGGTTCCAAAAGGCGCATCGCATGCGCGTGTCGGGCAATCTCACGATCGCTGTTCGTCGCGCCTTGCACATGCCGTAATTGGCCGCGGCGTCTCTCGCAATCACGCTCCGTATGATGGACGACGACCGTACTCTTAGCCACCTTTTCGAGAAGAACCGCGCGTGGGCGGCGAGGATCCAGCAGCAGGATCCAAATTTCTTCCGCGAGCTTTCGCAGCAGCAAGCGCCGAGCTGTTTTTGGATCGGCTGCTCCGATAGCCGTGTGCCGCCGAACCAGCTGCTCGGGGCGTCCCCCGGTGAAGTCTTCGTTCACCGCAACGTGGCGAACATTGTTGTCCACACGGATTTAAATTGCCTCTCCGCGATGCAGTTCGCGGTCGATGTCTTGAAAGTTCGACACATTATCGTCTGCGGACATTTCGGCTGCGGCGGCGTTCTCGCAGCGCTCCGCCGCGAAAGGATTGGCCTGTGTGATAACTGGATCCGGCACATCCAGGACGTGCACGAAAAGCATCGTGCCCGTTTCGCGACCCTCGCCGGCGAACAAACCGCGCACAATCTGCTCTGCCAGCTAAACGTGATCGAGCAGGTCGTGAACGTTTGCGCGACCGCGATCGCGCAGGACGCCTGGCGGCGCGGCCAGGAGCTGGTCGTTCACGGCTGGGTTTACGGCCTCGGCGACGGTTTGCTGCGCGACCTCCATGTCACGATCAGCAACGAACACGAAGCTGCATCCGTGCATGACGCGGCTGTCGCCGCTCTACTGTAACGCGATGCTCTGCTAGGCAGCGCCGTTCATCTGGCCCGCCGCCACTGCCTCTGCCTGGCCTGCTTCGATCAGCTCTTTGAATCGCCCGAGGTCGCTGTCCAGCTGTTGGTCCGGAGATTCGCCGAGGAACTTCGCGACCACGGCTCCGACAACGCCTGCTGGCGGCAGATACTGGAGCGACACCTTTACCTTCGTCGACGAGCCGCCAGCCTCCGGTTCAAACCAGACGGAGCCGGCGTTCTGAACTTCTGCGCCAGGTAGCGATTCCCACGAAATCATCTCGTTTTCACGATCACTGATAATGTGCGCGCTCCATTCGACGTTGTGACCCAGCGGCCCCTTCACCACCCAGGCCGAACGTTTTTCATCGAGCTGCCGCACTGATTCTACGTGCTCCATGAAACGCGAAAGATTCTCAAGGTTCCGCCAGTAGTGATAAACCTCCTGCGGCGCCCGGCTGACGGTGATTTCCTTCACCACTTTGATCCCGCGATCGCCGCGGACGCCGCTTTCGTTGTTAAGCTGGCTCGAGTTAATCCCGAGCGCGTGATACGCTTCGCAATGACCTGTGACGCCGCGCCGGATCAGCGCCCCGCCGAGGAGGGCGAGCAGCAGTCCCGGGAAAGAGCGCCGCGATGCACCGTATAGGAGTAGCCCTGCACCAGCTGCGACCGAGCCGACTCGCTCGGGCGAAGTGACGTTCATGTTCAGGGCAGAACGAACGGCGTCGAGGGGTTTCCGGAGTGATTCGATATTGGCGAAAGGCTGTGCAGTTAATGGCATAAAGATCAGTGTTGTGTGCGGTTGTTTCGCGCGCGCGCGCGGCTTTGGCCGTGCTTGTCTCGCGGCACTGCACGCGATCGCTAGACATCGATGCGGCGGGGCCGGTAGTCTGTTCCTGTGAACCTCCGGAACCTCTGATTATGCCTGCCAAAGATCCTCGAATTGACGCCTACATCGCGAAGGCCGCACCGTTCGCCCAGCCAATCCTGAAGCATATCCGCAAGATCGTGCACAAGGGTGCTCCGGATGTGGTGGAGACGATCAAGTGGAGTATGCCGCACTTCGAGCACAAGGGCGTCCTCTGCGGGATGGCCGCGTTTAAAGCTCACTGCTCATTCGGCTTCTGGAAGAGCGAACTGATCTTCGGAGCCAATCGGCCATCCGACGATGCGGCAGGGCAGTTTGGCCGGATCACGAAGGTCTCTGATCTACCGCCCGATGACGTGCTGGTCGGTTATGTGCGCAAGGCGGCCGAGCTGAACGAGACTGGTGTTAAATCGCCAGACCGGGCGAAGCCGAAGCAGAAGAGACCGCCGCTGGAGGTGCCGGATTATTTTACCGTGGCGCTCAAGAAGAAGGCGGCAGCCCGGAAGACCTTCGAGAGCCTGAGCGCGAGCGGCCAACGTGAATACGTCGAATGGTTAACGG
>JBHENE010000107.1:0-6676 GCA_046262215.1 Chthoniobacterales bacterium
TTTCTCTACGTGCAAGATCCGGGAAACGTGCGGCGAGATCGACCGGCTTCTCGACACCAGGCGCCGGACTGTTTAGCGTCAGCCGAACGGAGCGCCCATAGCTCAGCCGGATAGAGCAACGGATTTCTAATCCGTCGGTCGCAGGTTCGAGTCCTGCTGGGCGCGCCGCTTACAAATCGCGACCAATAGCGTTTGCGACCGCCCGCATCCGCGGCACGAGCTTCGTGAGCGCGCTCGGGAGCAGCGCCTGCTCGCCATCGCACTTCGCGGCCGCGGGTGACTCGTGGATCTCGAGCATAATGCCGTCCGCGCCGGCGGCGATGGCGGCAAGAGACATCTGCGGAATGAAGTCGCGCAGGCCGACGCCGTGTGCGGGATCGACGATCACCGGCAAGTGCGTTTTCGCTTTCAGAATTGGGACCGCGCTCAGGTCGAGGGTGTAACGTGTGCCGGTCTCAAATGTGCGGATGCCGCGTTCGCAGAGCAGGACGTTCATGTTGCCGCCGTTCAGGATGTACTCCGCGCTGAGGATCAGCTCGTGCACCGTCGCGCTGAAGCCGCGCTTTAGGAGCACGGGCAAGTGGCTGCGACCAACTTCTTTCAGCAGTGCGAAGTTGTGCATGTTGCGCGCGCCAATTTGCAGGCAATCGGCATACCGCTCGATGATCGCAAGATCACGCGTGTCCATGATCTCAGTGATTACCGGAAGACCGGTCTCGTTGCGCGCTTCCGCGAGGAAACGGAGACCGTCTTCGCGCAGACCTTGAAAGCTGTAGGGCGAAGTTCGCGGCTTGAATGCGCCACCTCGGATGATGCGCGCGCCCGCATCTTTGACCACGCGCGCGGTCGCGAGCATCTGTTCACGACTTTCGACGGAGCAAGGTCCGCAAATCAGCGCGACGGCGGCGTCCCCGCCGATGCTCACGCCGCAAATCTCGATGGTGGAGGCAGCGCCGCGCGTGCCGAAGGCAGCAAGCTGGTAGGGATTTGCCGCCGGCACAATGGCCTCCACGCCGGGCAGGGAGGCGAGCCGTTTTTCGCGCAGCAATTCTTTCGGTCCGATGACGCCGACGGTCACCCGCGATTCACCGCGCGTGACATGTGCCTCGAGTCCAAACTCTTGCACTTGGGCCACGATCCGATCGATCTGTTCTTCGGTGGCACTCGGCTGCGCGATGATGATCATGGTCTTTCGGGATCGACGGACGGATGATGTCGCCGCCCGCAGCGGAGTGCAAGACGAGAGCGACAGTAGGCGACGACCTACGGAGTGATCGTGACGGGTGTGCCTTCGGTCACGTTGCGGAAGAAATTCTCCGCCATGAACTCGGGCATACGGATACAACCGTGGGACGCAGGGTAACCGGGCAGGTAACCGGCATGCATACCGACGCCGCCGACTATGCGCATGAAGTACGGCATCGCTGCGCCTTTGTAGTGAGTGCCGGGCGGCTTCGGATCTTTCGTTACGTCGATGTTCGGCACCACGACGTTATCCGCTGCGTCGACGTAGTCGCCGTATTTACTGGAGGCGTGATCTTTGTCCTTTTGGCTGATCTTGAACGACCCGCTCGGAGTGTCCAATCCCTCGCGGCCGGTCGAGAGCTGCGAAACACCTACGAGCTGGTCGCCCTTGTAGAAATACGCCCTCTGCTCCCCGATCTTGATCTTAACGGAGGGTTTTCCGGAAACGCCATCGCCATCCCAGTACGAGACGGTGTCCTGTTGCGCCGACGAGGAGACTTGACCGGGCCCGTACACGCCTCCCATGTACTCCGTGGCGCCCATGCGCGGGTCATCATCGCAGGCGGCCAGCGCGAGAATACCAGCGGTGCAAAGGAGAGCCTTGGTAATGCGGGAGATAAATCGTGACATATAAGTGGAATTTGAGGACGACGGTAGTAACGCTCCTCACGCGGAAAGTCAACGACGCAACGATCAGCGGAACGGCGCCCACTGATGCCTCGTCGGCTTGAATTCTGCTACTGTTGTCGGAAGCTTGCCGCCGTCGTCTGCGACTGCCGTTTTATGCCTACCTACGAATATTCGTGCGAGAAGTGCGGGAAGAACTTCGATGCTTTCCAGTCGATGCGCGACCAGGCGTTCACCGAGTGCCCTGAGGATAAATGCCAGGTTTCGCCTTGGGGCCATGGCAAAGTGAAGCGGCTCCTCGGCACGGGTGCGGGGCTGATTTTTAAAGGCTCCGGTTTTTACATCACCGACTACCGCAGCAATTCCTACAAAGAAGGTGCCAAGAAAGATGCTCCAGCAGGGTCGAGCAGCGGTGAAAAATCGAGCGGCGGGAAAGAGGGCGGGACCTCTGCACCAGCGCCGAAACCGGCCGAGAGCAAGCCGAAGCCAGCATCCGAATGATCAAGCTTGTCTGCCCGGAATGCCGGCGTGAGAACGAGCCGGCGCGGATTTATTGCCACGACTGCGGTGCGCGTCTGGATCGCTCCGCGCTCGCCAAGGCGCAGGCCTCGGCGGAAGATCCGGCCGCGACGCACAAGCGAGTCAAGGCGCTCTTCGATGGGCGCAATGCGAAGATGCGCGCGCGCTTCTTCCAGATCAGCAAGCTCGTCCTGAGCGCGCTCGGCGCGGCGGTGGTGATTCAGATGCTCCGGCCGCCTGATCTTCCGGCAGTGGCGAAAGCAGAGATGTTGCCGCGGCAGATTAATCTGGATCTCGAGAGCGCGGCGATGGATCCGCGCTCACCCGGATTGCGCTACAGCAAAGCAGAAGTGAATGCGTATCTCGGCTATGCCTTGAAGTCCAAGAAGACGGCCCTGAGCAAAGTGCTGCAATTTGAGAACGCGGTGGTCGAGCTCGGGGAAGGTTTTTACAATCTCACTGTGGAACGCTCGCTCTTCGGCTTCTCAGTTTTCACGACGGGCTCTTTCGTCCCGACCTTGCAGAACGGTGTGTTTGCTAACAACACGCGCGGCGGACACCTGGGACGCCTGCCTCTGCACCCAGCGCTGATGAACCTGGTTGCGCCGTATCTATTCGGTGACCTTGCTTCGGTGGCCGAACGGGAACGCAAGTCGATCTCGAAACTCAGCGGGGTCGAGATTCATCCGCAGACCCTGATCTTCGGTCCGCACCAGCCGTAAACGAAAAGCGGGTGGCGACGAGTTCGTCACCACCCGCTTAGAACTCGTTTAGCTTTGTTGAAAAGCATCCCCGCACGCCCTGTGGCGTGTGGAGGGCAATGCTCCTGTCATTGCCTCTTCGGTCCGCTGCCTGGCAATGACAGGAGCATTGCCCTCCACGCGCTAGCGGCGCGCCCCGAGGCAGTGCAGCTTTTCAACAGAGCTAACTGGTTTGAAAAGTCGTTTCGTGGCGAATTTGTAGTCAGACGCCGTCTCGGGAACGGGAATGGCGTTCCACAGAAACGCCCTACAACTGGACATTTGAAACACTTTTGGGCTGAGACGTTACGAAATCCGTAGCCGCGCGAGCAAATCCGCATCGATGCGGCCGTCGGCAGGCAGCCTGTTCGCACGCTCGTAGGCCCGAATCGCATTACGAGTGCCGTTGCCGATTACGCCATCGATCGCGCCACGGTAATAGCCCGCTTCAGCGAGACGTCGCTGCACCGCAACCGCGACGTTTTCTTCACTGCCGCGATAGCTGTATTCGGCGCGCCCGTAAGGGTGAGTGCCGAAATAATAGAGTTCGGCCGACGCCCCAAAATAAGGATAGCCGTAGCCGTATCCGAAAGGGTAATTCGAGTACGGATAGCCGCCGTAATAAAACCCGCCATACCGCGGCCGATAACGCGGATACCGCGATCCATCATATCCGGTGCGGTGGTTGTAGGTTCGCGTCGACGTGCCGGTGTATTGCTGACGAGCAACCGTACTTGGCGCGATCTGCGCCGTCGCTTGCGGCGCTGAGATCCGGGCGCCGCCGCCCATTTGGCGACCGGCACCTTCTGCTGCGGGAACAGCCAGCGCAGCCAGCGCCACGCTGCCTAGGAGACTAAGAGTTTTCAGGTTCATAGGTGTTTCTTTCTTCGCTGATTGTACACCGGATTGACGCGATTGTTGCGAGTTGTGATGGCGGTGTTTCTGCTGGTCTCAGGAGTGCCGGAGCGGCTATCGTCGGCTTCTTGCACGCCTGGCGTTTCCTCTGGCTGATCGCTGCGGCGCACGCCTTCGGCCACTCGGCGAACGGCGCGACACTCGCGCGAAGCGTCAGCAGTTCACGGCAGTTCATCGTCTTCGGGGAAGACGTAAAACTCCGAGGCGGCCTCTGCGATTTCGCTGAACGCACGAAGAAGAATTTGTTGTCCGTTCTCTACCGGCCGGACGGCTGGAAGGTGCCGATTGTCGTTTACGCGCAGCACCGCACGGGCTCAGTCTCCGAGCTACCGCCAGCGCGTCTGCACTTCAGCCAAACGGGATTCGGCTTGAAGCTTCAGCTGGATCTCGCGGTCGCTGCTGATAAAAAGCCGGACTGCATCGGGCGCGAACTACTGCGCGCGCTGCTGCTCGAACTAATGTATCGCGATGCGCCTGATACGCCGGCTGGCACCGCCTACGTGCAACCGCCGGATTGGTTGATTGAGGGTGTGTTGGCGCTTTCGGGCGAGCGTGACTCGGCGGCGGTGGCTGGCAGCGTCGCGCAACTGACGGGCCTTAAAGTGCACCAGCCGCTCGCCGACTTCATCGAGCAGCGGCCGGAGTTACTCGATTCACCGTCGCGGCTTCTTTTCGCAACCAGGGCCGCCGCGCTCGTCTCGATGCTGACGGAAACGCCGGAAGCCGCTGCGCGCTTGTCTCGCTTCCTCATCGCGCTGCCGACATCCATCGATCCGCCCTTCGCGCAGCTGGCGCGCTTTTTTCCTGAGCTCACGAACGCTCAGGAGGCGCAGCAAAAATGGTCTGGCGCGTTGCTGCGGCTGGCTGCACGCGAGCGTTCCCAGATGTTGAGCTGCGAGCAGACGGAACACGCGCTCGCTGAATTGTTATCAGTAGAACTTCGAGACTCCGACGGTTCGGCGACGACTTTTAGCCTCGAGGAGTTCCCGCAGTTCATTCGCTCGGCCGCTGCACCTACCGCGCTGCACGAGATCGAACAGCGGCTGTCGCTGCTCAGCGCTCGCGCCAACCTGCTCTACAGCCCCGTCATCCTCGACTACCGACGGATCGTAGCGGAGCTCGCGCGCCGAAAGACGCATCGGATCCCGGAGCGGCTCGCGCGGCTGCGCGGCGATCGCGAGGAAACGACTCGCCGCATGAGCGCAATCGGCGATTACGTTAACTGGTTCGAAGCAACTCAAATGCGCACAGCGAGCGGCGCCTTCGCCGATTACATGCATGCAGCGGAAAGCGCAGCGGAGAAGCAGCCGCCACGTCACGACGCGATCTCCGTTTATCTCGACGCGATGGAAGCGCACCTGCCGGAGTGACCGTCGCGCTGCGGCAGTTGTAACGGCCAGCGTTGTTGCTTATCGTGTGCGGCGCCCGCCATCGCGCGCATCTTCTCATGCAGAAAATTGGATTCGCTGAAGCCCTTGATTCAATCGTCGCGACCGACGCGCGCTACAGCCGCGACGCCTACGTTTTCCTGCGCGATGCGCTGGATTACACGACGAAGCAGCAGAAGAAAATCAAAGGCGCGGTCGTGCGTCACGTGGCGGGGCCGGAGTTGCTCGAAGGCGTGCGGCAATACGCGCTGAAGGAGTTCGGGCCGATGGTCGTAACGGTATTTTCCTACTGGGGAATCAAGGAGTGTGAGGACATCGGCCACATGGTGTTCAACCTGATCAGCGCCGGAATTTTCGGTAAGACGGAGCAGGACTCGATCGAGGATTTCAAGAGCGTCTACGACTTCAATGAAGCGTTCGTGAAACCATTCGAGCCGCAAAAGTTCGTTCTGCCAAAGCCGCTGCCGCCAGGTCTTCCCGCGCCGAAGCTTTCATGATCGGACGCGCCCCCGCGGGCGACCTTGATTTCTGCCTTTATGCTCGCTACCGCAAATCTCCAAGCTGCTCCGGCCGGCAATTCCGCGGGCATTAGTTTCCCGCCGAACTCCGCGCAGAAGTGGGTCCTGTCGAACGGTCTCACCGTCATCGTGCAGGAGGACCACAGCGCGCCGGTCGCCAGTGTCCAGGCTTGGTGCGGCACCGGTAGCATCGATGAGGACGAGCATCTCGGCGCCGGCCTGTCGCACATCCTCGAGCATATGCTTTTCAAGGGCACGAAATCGCGTCCCGCGAACGCGATCGCGCAGGCCGTGCAGGATGTCGGCGGTTACATCAATGCCTACACATCTTTCGATCGCACGGTTTATTGGATCGATGTTCCGAAGAGCGGCGTCGCGAGCTCGGTTGAGATTCTCGCTGATGCGATGATGAACTCGACGCTCCCGCCGCAGGAATACGCGAAGGAGCAGGAAGTCATCCGGCGCGAGTTCGCGATGGGTTTCGATGACCCGGATCGGATGATCGGCCAGTTGCTCTTTGCGACCGCCTATCAACAGCATCCGTATCGGCTCCCGGTCATAGGCCTGCTCGATGTCTACAATCAGCTCACGCAAGAGCAGGTGATGCAGTACTACAAGACGCGCTACGTCCCAAACAATCTCACGTTCGTGGTGGCGGGCGATGTCGATGCCGAGCAGGTGCATCAACAGCTCGTCGCGTTGTTCAAAGATTATCCCGCGAAGT
>JBHENE010000108.1:0-8330 GCA_046262215.1 Chthoniobacterales bacterium
GAGCGGGGGAGGAAGAAGTTATTCCCGCGCGAGAGCAACGCATCAACGTAGCGACGCGGCTCAAAATTCAGGCCCTGAAAACTGCCGAGCTCGTCGAAAAGGCTGCGCCTAACGACTAATACATTTTCATCCACGGCTGCCATCGCTCTGAGCCTCGCTGCGCTAGAACGAATAGGTCGCACCGATCTGCGGCCCAAGCGTATTCAAGCTGGAATTCGGCCGCTCCGGCTCGGAAAGCCCCGCGTTCGAAAGGTGCTGGTAGATGATTCCAACGTTCGCTTTCCAATGGTCGTTCAATTTATAGTCGACGCCGACGGTGCTCTGAATGTTGAAGGTAAAGTTCTGGCCGAGCGCGCCCGCGGTGTAGGTGTTCGTCGCGTCGACCCAGCCGAGGCCAATGCCGCCCGACACGTATGGCTGAATTCGACAATCAGGCTGAATGAAGTTGTAGCGGAAGCCGGCGTTAACGCCCCAATAGTGGTTTTCCAAACCGCGCGTGAAGGCTTCGCCAAGGAACTGGAAATAGACCTGGTTGTATCCGCGCATGAAACCGTCGCTGTGGATCGCACCCCAACGCATTCGCGCAGTGAGCATCGCAGCCGCAATCTCGTAATTGTGCGGGTTTCCGAAGACACCCAGCATGTAAGTCGACTCTGCGGCGACTTCAAAGGAAGGCGCATCGAGTTCACCATTGCTGCGCAAACGTGAGCTCACGGCTTCGCTGCCGCCGCGCGCGAGCGGTGTCGAGACGATCGTGATGGCGAGAAGCGCGACGGCGAAAAAGCGGGTGCTCATGAACGGCGGCTACCATAGAAAGCTGGACTGCGATTGCAATGTGCGCGGGGACTGTCACCGTCGGCTCATGAAGCCATTCACTCTCGCATTCGTCTCACTGTTCATCGGCATCACAGCAGCGATCGCTCAGGATTCGGACGCGAAGGCGCAGCAGCTCGCAAAAGACCTCTGGGCCGCGAGCGGCGGCGAGAGTTGGTCGAAAACCAAGGCGCTCGACTTCACCTTCATCGTTGAAGAAAACGGCAAACAGCTCGCTTCGGTCATGCACCATTGGGACGTGACGGCCGGGACCGACAACGTGAAGTGGAAAGGGAAAGACGTGACGGTTAACCTCGTCAAGCCGGCACAAGATGAAGATGGCAAGGCTGCGTTTGCGCGCTGGGTGAACGATTCATATTGGCTGATGGCACCGCTCAAGGTGCTTGATCCGGGGGTCACGCGGACATACGAAGGCATGAAGGAGAGCGAAGGCGCGCAATGCGAAACGCTCCGGCTGACTTTCGCGCAGGTCGGCCTCACTCCGGGTGATCAATACCTGCTCTACATCGATCCGCAGACGAAGCTGCTCCGCGCCTGGGATTACATGCCGAAGCCAGAGACGACGGTTCACGGCACGTGGGAGAAGTATGTTCCGTCAGGTGGCTTGCAATTAGCGACCGAACACAATTTCGGCGGCAAGATGATCCGTTTCGCCGACGTGAAAGCCACGAGCGCCGACTGAGCGCTAGCAATCAACCGGCCCACTCCAGCCGCGTCATCCCGAGCGAAGTCGAGGGATCTCGCGAGTGTCTTGAGTGACGCGGCGGGGTTCCTCCACTTCGCTGCGCTCCGGTCGGAATGACAATGTGTCGCGGCGACGCCGCCGGGTTGGCGAAAGATCTCGTCATCGGGTCTAGCTAACGAACGCTGCTAAGCTAGAGGGCAACGCGCTCGTCCACGAACCCACACCATCAATCGACAGCTTCGCCGCATGCAACGCATGGCGCGGCAACAACAGTGCGTGCGCGAGCTCAGTCGTCCAGCCGGTCTCGATGAACCGGAGATACCAGCGCTCGTCGGGTCCGTAGATCTTATCGCCCACAATCGGGTGACCGGTTGACGCGAGATGCACGCGGATCTGGTGCGTGCGGCCGGTGAGGGGAATTGCGCGCACGATGCTATACCGTTTCCCTGCACGCGTGAACCGTCGCTCGACGCGCAATTTTGTTCGCGCCTCCGCGCCGGCGGGGTGAACCGCCTGCTTTAGCCAAATCGCAGACGGCGCGTGGTCCCCTTGCCTAACGAGCGGAGCATCGACCGTTGTCTCCTCCCACTGCGGCCAGCCCCAGACGATCGCGAGATATCCCTTCGCGATCTTCCCTCGTTGCATGAGGAGTCCGAAGCGCCGCGCGGCTTCCGGCGTTTTTGCGACGAGGACGAGTCCGCTTGTCTCACGATCAAGGCGGTTCACGAGCGACACCTGACCGCCATTCGCCAGCTCGAAAGCGAGCAGCTTCTGCAGCTCGCTCCAAAGCGTCGGAGCCGTCGTTGGTTTCGACGGGTGAACGAGGAGAAACGCCGGCTTATCCGCGACGAGGTAATCATCCGTTTCAGCAACGATCCCAAAATGATGCACGTCGTTTGCGCGGCTTTCGGCGGTGGCGGATAAGGCAGGCTTGATCTCGCTGCGCAATGTCACCCGTCATTATATGAGCGGCGATCGAGCGGTGCACGCGCTCGACGACGTGTCGCTGGAGATCGCGCGCGGCGAGTTCGTCGCCGTCACGGGACCGAGCGGCTGCGGCAAAAGCACCCTGATGCATCTGCTCGCCGGCCTCGACGCGCCGACGAGCGGCGAGATTGTCGTGGATGGCCTAGCCTTGCACAACGCGGACGACGCGGCGCTGACCGATTACCGCCGCAAGCGGCTCGGCATCGTGTTCCAGTTCTTCAATCTCCTGCCGACGATGAACGTGCTCGAGAACGTGACTTTTCCGTTGCTCCTCCAAGGCACCTCGTTTGCTGAAAGTGAGATCCGCGCGCGCGAGCTGCTCCAGCTCGTCGGCATGGAGGAACGCGCGTCGCATTTTGTGCATCAGCTCAGTGGCGGCGAACAGCAACGCACCGCGATCGCCCGCGCGCTGATTCACACGCCGTCGCTTTTGATTGCCGACGAGCCGACTGGGAACCTCGACTCGCATTCAGCAGAGATCGTGATGAATGTTTTGCGCAACATCGGCGCGAACCAGCTCGCCACGCTGATCGTGGTGACGCACAGCGAAGATGTCGCGCAGGCGGCGACACGTCGGATTGCGATGCGCGATGGTCGAATCGTCGCCTAACGACAGAACGCAATCTTCTGTAGCGGCGCTTTGTAAGCGCCGAGGCGTTGCTGCACTCCCCGCGCGGATCGGCGGTGGCACACCGCCGCTACAGAAGAGCGACCATCCGGCGTCCCGACACGCGTTACCAAACGTAAACAACAACGATGCCGATCTACACGTTGCACCGCACTCAGACGGTCTCGATTCGGCTAGCGGAATGCTGGGACTTCTTCTCAAACCCGGCGAACCTCGCGCGCATCACACCGCCAACGCTCGGCTTTCGTGTTCACTCAGAACTGCCCCGCGAAATCTATCCCGGCCTGATGATTCGCTATACGGTATCGCCACTGCTCCGGATTCCGATGACATGGCTGACCGAAATCACTCAGGTCCAGAAGCCGCACTTCTTCGTCGATGAACAGCGGATTGGCCCGTATCGACTTTGGCATCACGAACACACCTTCAATGCGGTGTCTGAGAGCGAGACGGAAGTTACAGACCTCGTCCATTACGTGCCGCCTCTCGGACCAATCGGCGCTCTCTTGAATAAGCTCATCATACGCCGTCAGCTCGTCGCGATCTTCGATTTCCGAGCTCAGCAATTCGCTGCTGATCGGGTCACCGAAGCCGCGGATTCGTTTGCTTGACCGTATCGGGAAAACCGCTTTACCTAAAACGCTCAGCCTCAAAGCACGGGAGACACCTTGGAACTCAAAGACATCAAAGCCATCATCGACCTGATGAAGAAGAACGATCTCTCGGTCTTCGAACTCGAGCGAGATGGCTTCAAGCTGAAGCTGCAGAAAGGCGCTGGCGAGCAGACGGTTTTCACCCCGCCGATGATCGCGCCCCAGCCGATCCCGATGGCTATCCCGGCTGTCCCGAGCGGCGGCGGTTCTGCCTCCGCGCCAGCCGCGCCTGCACCGGCGAAAAGCGAGCCGCTCAAGGACATTGTCTCGCCGATGGTGGGAACATTTTACCGGGCTGCGTCGCCCGATTCTCCGACCTTCGCTGACATCGGCAAACGCGTCTCCGATGAAAGTGTCGTCTGCATTATCGAAGCGATGAAGGTGATGAACGAGATCAAGGCCGAAGTGACTGGTGAGATCGCAGAGATCGTCGCGGAAAACGGCAAACCGGTGCAGTTCGGCCAGGTGCTGTTCCGCGTCCGATAGTTGAGAGATGAGAGCTAAGTGATCGAACGAGTTCCACCCGGAAATTTGTAAGCCACTCGTCCAGTTCTCAGCTACCCTCTCAACCCGATGTTCGAGAAAATACTCATCGCCAATCGCGGCGAGATTGCCCTGCGCATCATCCGCGCCTGCAAGGAACTAGGCATTCGGACGCTCGCAGTTTACTCGGAAGCGGATGTTGATTCGCTCCACGTGCAGTTAGCCGACGAGGCGATCTGCATCGGCGCGGCGCCAAGTTCTGAGAGTTATCTCAAGATCGACCGCATCATGAGTGCCGCGGAAGTCGGCGACGTCGATGCGATCCATCCTGGCTATGGATTTCTCGCGGAGAACGCCCACTTCGCAGAGGTCTGCGACAGCTGCAAAATCAAATTCATCGGCCCGAAAGCGAGCGCGATGCACGCGATGGGTGACAAGAATTCCGCACGGGCGAATGCGCGCAAAGCTGGCGTGGCGGTGACGCCCGGCAGCGACGGCATTGTCGAGACAGAAGCGGAAGCGCTGAAGGTGGCGAAGAAGATTGGTTTCCCGGTGATGATCAAGGCTGTCGCTGGTGGCGGCGGCCGCGGCATGCGTGCGGCGCACAACGAAGCCAGCATTTTGCCGATGTTTCATGCGGCGAAAACCGAAGCCGAGAAGGCGTTCGGGAATGGCGATGTTTACATCGAGAAGCTGATCATTAACCCGCATCACATCGAGTTCCAGATCATCGCCGATAGTCACGGTAAGACGGTGCATCTCGGCGAACGCGATTGCTCGATTCAGCGCCGCAACCAGAAGGTGATCGAGGAATGTCCGTCGCCGCTGCTGACGCCCGCGCTGCGCAAAAAGATGGGGAACGCGGCGGTGAAGCTGGCGCAGTCGGTAGGCTATGAAAACGCGGGCACGATGGAGTTCCTCGTCGACAACGAGGACAACTACTACTTCATCGAGATGAACACCCGCATCCAGGTGGAGCACACGATCACCGAGGAGGTTTATGGATGTGATCTCGTGAAAGAGCAGATCAGGATTGCTGCCGGCGAGCATCTATCGCCACATGTGGCGAATGCGGTCCCGCGCTCACATGCGATCCAGTGCCGCATCAACGCCGAGGATCCTGAGAAGAACTTCCAGCCATCGCCGGGCAAAATCGCTTTCTATTATGCGCCCGGTGGACGCGGAGTGCGGATTGATTCGCACGCTTACACCGGCTACGTCGTTCCGCCGTATTACGACTCCATGATCGCGAAGTTGATCGTTACGGCCGCCACGCGGACGAACGCGATCGATCGCATGCGCCGCGCGCTCGACGAGTATTACATCACCGGCATCAAGACGACGGTGCCGTTCCACAGCGCCATCATGCGCAACGCGGACTTCCGGAACGGGAACTACGACACCGGTTTCGTTGAGCGGCTCATGAGCTCAGAGCATTTCGAGCTGAAGCCGACGCCGACCCGACTGCACGAGTGAGGCCGCCGGCAGGGCTCGCCGAGGCGCGGCTGTACGGCATCGTCGATCTCGGCTACGTCGAGTTCAGTGAAGTTGAGCGGGTTGCACGCGAGATGGTCGCCGGCGGGGTCGATGTCATCCAATTGCGCGGCAAGAAGCTTGCAGCATCAGAGTTGTCCGGCGTCGCTGTCCGGCTGCATGCGATCACGCAGGATGCAGGTATTCCTCTAGTGATCAACGACCATCCGGAGATCGCGCGGGATATTGGCGCGGAAGGCGTTCACGTCGGTCAAGACGACATCGACGTGGCTGAAGCTCGGCGGGCAGCGGGCGAGGATTGTTTCGTCGGAAAGTCGACGCACAGCTTCGAGCAAGCCCGGCGAGCTGTCGCGGAAGGTGCTGATTACATCGGTTTCGGTCCGCTCTTCGCGACACCGACGAAGCCCGATTACGAAGCCATCGGTCTTGATGATATCAGCCGCGTTCATCGTGCCGTGACGCTGCCGATCTTCTGCATCGGCGGCATCAAGTTCGAAAATCTAGCGGACGTCGTCGCAGCGGGCGCGCGCCGCGTCGTCATTGTCTCAGGCTTGCTGCAAGCCGCCGATATCGCAGAGTATGCGCGCGCCGCCAAAGCGATGCTTCCGCCCGTATCCAATAACAAATAACCGACAACATCTCATGTCCGTCCTCATCGTTGGCTCCATCGCGCTCGATACCGTCAAGACTCCGGTCGAAGAACACGCTGACTTGTTAGGCGGATCGGCGTCGTATGCGGCGCTCGGCGCGAGTTTCTTCTCGCCGGTGCAACTCGTCGGCGTCGTTGGCGATGATTTCCCCGAGTCGGAGTTCGCATTTTGGCAGTCGCGGAAGATCGACGCTGCCGGTGTGCAGCGCGTGGCGGGCAAGACCTTCCGCTGGTCCGGCGAATACGCGTGGGACATGAACACCCGCGAGACAAAATCAGTCGCGCTGAACGTTTTCGAGCACTTCCGCCCCGACCTGCCGGCGTCTTATCGCAATGCTGATTTCGTGCTGCTGGCGAACATCGCCCCTGCGTTGCAGTCACACGTCTTGGATCAGATGGATCGCCCGCGGTTCGTCGTCGCTGACACGATGGATCTCTGGATCGAAACCACGCGCGCCGATCTCGATGGGCTATTGCCACGAGTCGACATGCTCATCCTGAACGACAGCGAAGCTCGCGAATTGACGAAAGAGACGAGCCTGATCAAAGCTGGTCGCAAGATTCTGGCGAGTGGGCCGAAGTACGTTGCGATCAAGAAAGGCGAGCACGGCGCGCTGCTCTTCAGTGAGAGTGAATTCTTTAGCTGCGGCGCCTATCCGCTCGAGGACATCCACGATCCAACGGGAGCAGGGGACACGTTCGCTGGTGGACTGGCGGGTTATCTTGCCGCTCAAGGTGGCGTGCCGGATTTTGCTCAGATCCGCCGCGGGTTGATCTACGGCAGCGTGCTGGCCAGCTTCAACGTGGAGGCTTTCAGCCTCAAACGGATGCGCACGCTAACGCAGAAGGAAATCGACGATCGGTATCATGTGTTTCGCTCGATGAGTCAATTCGAGCTGTTCAGCTAACGTGACGAGCGCGCGCGGTTTCGGTGCGGCGTTCATCCGGCTCGCGCTCGCGTGTGCGCCTCTGCTTTTCGCAACTGCCGCATATGCACGCGAGCCGTGGCAGGTCTGGAAGGATTGCCGCTTAATCCAAAACGATTCGAACGACGGCGACAGCTTCCATATCCAGGCAGCCGGGAAGGAATATCTGGTCCGACTCTACTTTGTCGACGCAGCAGAGACCGACATGTCGTTCCCCGAGCGGATCAAAGAGCAGGCGAAGTATTTCGGCGTGTCGAACGAGCAAGCTGTGGCGGCGGGTGAAGCGGCCGAGAAGTTCACGCTCGAAAAACTAGCGCCCCCATTCACCGTTCGCACCTGCATGCAGGGTGCGATGGGCCGCAGCAATATGCCGCGCGTTTATGCTTTCGTTGAAACGACGGAAGGAGATTTGGCCGAGCTTCTAGTGGCGAATGGTCTGGCGCGCGTGCATGGCAGCGCTGCCGCGCCGGTGGGGCTCAGCTCACCTGAGCTGGAGTGGCAAAAGCTGCAGCGCTTGGAGAGCGAAGCGAAGGCGCAGAAGGTCGGCGGCTGGGGTGCGGCTGCGGGGCGATTGAGCGTGCGCCTGTCGAAGCAGCCACCGAAGTCGGGAGCCGATTCCTTCGACGCGTTCTTTCATCCAGAGCGAGCTAAAACTAAGGCTGATGCGCCTACCGCCGCGGCGCCGACTCAGCCGCCACCGAAAACAACGGGGACTTCGCCGGTCGTGACCGCACCGGGAGCGGTCAAACTCGACGTGAACGCTGCGCCGCTCGCGGAGCTGTTGAACATTCCCGGCGTAGGTCCGGTGACCGCTCAACGCATCATCGAGGCGCGGCCCTTCAAAAGCGCAGACGACCTGCGCAATGTGAAAGGCGTCGGTGCGAAGAAGTTCGAGAAACTCCGCCCGTTTTTTCTCTAGCCGCCATCACGCAGACGCCGCGCGTGAAAGAGAGCGCACCCGTGAGGATTCGAACCTCAAACCTTCTGATCC
>JBHENE010000109.1:0-6957 GCA_046262215.1 Chthoniobacterales bacterium
GAACGGCGCTGACCCCGGATGATCTCCGTTCTCTGCTAGGCGATCGGCTCGACCAGATTCGCGAGCTCGCGACGAAAATTTTGAACACGACGAATGGCGGCGACGCGCCAGCTGATCAACCAACTCCTCCGTTATGAACACGCCTTTGAAATGTGCGGTCGCAATCGCGGTGCTTGTCTTCGGGTTTAACGCCCTTGCGACCGCCGCCGATTACCCAACACCTGCGGAAGCCGACTTCGTCCTGCACGATTTTAGATTCGCGTCGGGTGAAACCTTGCCGGAGCTGCATGTTCATTATCGCTCGTTAGGCAAACCGGTAAAGGACGACAAAGGCGTTGTGCGAAACGCGGTCCTGATCACACACGGCACGACGGGCAGCGGCGCGCAATTCATCCGTCCGGAATTCGCGGGTGAACTCTTTGGCGCCGGTCAGCCGCTGGACGCGACGAAGTTTTTCATCGTGCTGCCGGATGGGATCGGCCATGGCAGGTCAAGTA
This sequence comes from Chthoniobacterales bacterium, assembly GCA_046262215.1. Classification (GTDB taxonomy): domain Bacteria; phylum Verrucomicrobiota; class Verrucomicrobiia; order Chthoniobacterales; family UBA10450; genus JACCTI01. The sequence continues at coordinate 498 of JBHENE010000109.1, forward strand.
AGCCGAGCGATGGATTGCACGCGAAGTTTCCCCGCTACGGCTATCGCGACATGGTCGATGCGGAGTATCGCCTGCTCACGGAGGGGCTCGGCGTGAATCACCTGCGGCTGGCTTTCGGAACTTCGATGGGCGGAATGCACACGTGGGTGTGGGGCGAGACCCATCCTGATTTCATCGACGCGTTGATGCCGATGGCGAGTCTGCCAACGCAGATCTCCGGGCGAAATCGCGCTTGGCGCCGCGTCGTGATCGATGCGATCCGCCACGACCCACAATGGAACGGCGGTGATTACAAAGAACAGCCGCCAAGCCTGCGGACGGCGGCGGAGATGCTCTGGTTCATGAGTGGAAACCCGGTCCTGCGGCAGACGGAAGCCCCCACGTTAGCGAAGACGGATGAGGTACTCGACAAGTACGTCGGCGACTACGTGAAGACGTCAGACGCGAACGATGTGCTCTATGCCGTTGAAGCATCGCATGACTATGATCCCGGTCCGCAGCTCGAAAAGATCACGGCGCCGCTGCTCGCGATTAATTCAGCCGACGACCTGATCAATCCGCCGGAGCTCGGCATTCTTGAGCGCGAGATCAAGCGCGTTCCGCATGGCCGCGCGATTGTGATTCCATTCAGCGACAAGACTCGCGGTCACGGGAGTCACACGATCGCAACGCTCTGGAAGAGCGACCTCGAGGCGTTTCTGAAAGAGACCGAGAAGAAGTAGCGGCAGAGCGTCGCTCTGCAAAGCTAGGCGAAGTCGAACCTTCTACGAGGTGAATTTCCCGTAGATCGCGAGCACAGGATAGAAGCACTTGTTCTTGCTGTGGTAATCGCTCACGAAGCCGTCCTTCGTCCGAAGCTCGACATGGCCTGCGCCACCCGCGCCTTCGCCGTAGACAATCACTGCACCGAGCGGCGCGGCGTATGGATCACGCATTGGTAATTTCTTGAACCCGAAATCGCGCACGAGCTCCTCGCCCGCCTGGCACGCGTAGTTCGTCTTCGGATATGAGCTGACTGCGCCCGCGTCGAGCAGTGCCTGTTTCACGTATCGCCAGCAACGAGCCTTCGTGCGCGCGCTGGAACGCTCTTCCGCAATCGAGACTGCGCGGCGCAATCTCGGATCGATGCTTGGGTCAATCTGCGCTAAAGCGTGGACAATTGGGATGCCGTAGTAATGGCGGACAATCCGGGCACCCGTAATGGTCCCGGAACCGTTCCGATAGTAGAAATGCGATTTCGAAGCCGATAAACCTTCAGCGCGAGCAACGGTGCTCGAAAACGCGAGCGCGGAGAGGCCGACGAGGAGAAGAAGAAGGGAACGTTGCACGCGGTGTTGTATGCAGAGCGCATGCCATGCCGACCAGCTATTTCATAGGGTTTCCCCTATGTTTTTTCACTTACGTAGATGTAGGCTGATAGTTATCAGGTCAGCTGTAAAAATCACGCTCACAGCGAGAGCTAGAGTGTGAGACACCACCGGAGCTCTACCGGCCAGTCGGCACATCAGAGCGTCGGCTGAGGCTGCCGTCACGATTCGACTTTGCCGCCGTGGATCTCTCCGCGCCAAGCCCCGGTTTCGTCGCGCCGGCTGTCGAGAAACTTCTCGAACCGTTTGAGATCGCCTTTAACGCGCATCGAGACGAGCCCCAGCGCATCACCAACATTCTCGACGATACCTTCGGGTTCGTAGGTCATAACGAGAGTCACTTTGGTTTTGCCGCCACTTGTTTTATCGAAATGAACTTCGCCGGCGTTATGAGCACCGGTCGTGCTGCGCCACATGATCAATTCATGGGCACGTTGCTCGACGATCTCGGCGTCCCATTCCTTGTCTTTTCTAGCGATCTCAGCATGCCAATGCATCCGTGTATCATCCAGCTGGTGAACGGACTTCACGCCCTCCATGAAGCGAGGGAACTCCTCGAATTGTGTCCACTGGTTGTAGACCATGCTCACTGGCGCGTCGACTTCGATAGATTGTTCGATCGTTTCCATATAGTTGATTCTCTTGCCGAGGGTTCGCAGGCGCGCGCGGGCATGGCCTTCCCGAAACTTTGAAATCTTCCGCCGACCTTTTAGCTGCCGAACGATTTCTGCGGGATCGTATTCCACTGACGCGCGCAATGGGAGTGCGCGTGGTGCCGGCGGACGGCGGGTTCGCGATCGAGGCGCCGGTCGAGCCAAACCATAATCACCTGCAGACCGCATTCGGCGGCAGCGTCAACGCCGTCGCGACGCTCACCGGCTACACGCTGCTCTGGCTGGAGCTTCGCGATCGCGACGCGAGTATCGTTGTCCGTGAGAGTTCGATTCGTTTTCTGCGCCCGATTCGCGAGACGATTCGCGCTCTCTGTGCGCCCGTGACATCGGCCAATCTGGCGGCGTTCAGAGAAACGCTAAGCCGGGAAGGGAAGGCGCACTTCGCTGTACAGGTGGGCGTCGAAGAACATGGCGAGATCGCAGCTGAGTTTCACGGGATATTCGTCGCAGTGGTGGAACTCACCGAAGACCAGAACGTGTAACTACAGCCAGACTCACGCGCGCGACCGAATTCTGGAGCGGAGGACACTATGCGTTTCGTCATTTACATGATCGGTTTCTTGATTCTGATCGGCGGGCTCGCCTGGGCGGCGATCACCGCCGGCGCGCCGCAACTCTACGTGACGATCGGCGCGGTCATCCTGCTGGGCCTCGGCATCGTCACTGGCGTATCACGGACGTCGATGCGGACCGGCGGCGACGTCACCGTCGTCCGCGATAACGATCACATCTAATCTGCCGCCGATGAGCCGCGCTTTCGTCCGGGATTCCGACGATCGCCCGGAGTTGCCGATCGCGCGGCAGCCGTCAGCGTTGCCCGCTGGCGCAAAAAATTATCTCACGCCCGATGGCGCGGAACGCCTTCGCCGCGAGCTGCGCCGCGCCGTTGAAGAAGAACGCCCTGCGTTAGCTGGCGCCTCAGAAGATCCTGATGCGAAACGTCGTTTGCTCGCGCTCGATCAACCGATCCAGCAGCTCGAGCAGAGTCTGCAATCTGCCGAGGTGGTGGCTGCGTCTGTTGGACCTGCGGATGCCGTGCGGTTTGGCGCGACGGTGACGGTAAGACGCGCCAATGGCGACGAAGATGATTACCGCATCGTCGGTGTCGACGAGATCGATCTCGACCGCAGCTGGGTGAGCTGGGCGTCGCCGATCGCAAAAGCTCTGCTCAATGCAAAACTCGGTGATCGCGTGCGGTTCCGATTTCCCGCAGGCGAGGAGCAGCTCGAAGTCGTGAAGATCAGTTACGAAGCTGACGTGTGATCATTCACGGCGAGCAGTCGCACGCGCGTCGATCTGTTCGAGAGTTGGATCACTCGTCTGAATCCAGCGTTTGATCTCATCGACATCTCCTGGCGCCGGGCGGGTTGCTGATTGCTCGGCCGGCGTGACGTCGCGCGGGTGCTTCCAATGCCGCCCGTGCCGCACGAGCGTGTAGTACATTGTTTTCGCCGTCATCGCGCCGACGCCACTGCAGCGCATGGCGTTGTAAAACATCCGATCTGCTTCCTGCCAGGGATGGTTTTGTTTTTCGTAAGCGACGTCGTGCAGCACTGAGGCGTTCCGATATTTTCCCTCGAAGGGCCCGCCGGTGATGCTCCAGAAGGCGCGCGGGATCGACGCGCCATTCACGCGCGAGCCGGCGGGCGCAACCCACACTTCGCCGTGAGGATCGGTGTAACGCAGCTCGTTCAGCAGCACCATCGTGAGGCCATCGTTCTCCCAGCGCGTTTCGATGGGGCCGTTGTAATGACCCCAGTTTCCGGCGCGCGCGACCTTTGCGTTCTTTGCCTCTTTATCCAACTTTTTGGCTGCGTGTGCGGCTTCGCGTTCCGGGTTGTTCTTGCCCGAGCCGCAGCCCGCCAGCAGAAGCAGGATCAAAAATAGCGCAGCGATTCTCACGACCGGGAGATGAAGCTAATTCGCAGCTTCCGCGAGCTGGCGCTTCTGAGGGCGGGCCGTTGGCGCATTTCCCGCGGCGACCGTCGGCCGACGGAATCCCTTCAGATAGAAGAGCATGAAGATCCCGGTGCAGATCAAGAGCGAGCCGATCCACTTCAGGAGCCAACCGGGATCGCGCAGAATCTGAATCGTGCTTTGACCGAGGTTCTCCGGGTTCCAGGAAGCCTGGGACATTTTGTAGGTCAGGCCTGTCCAAGTGCGCCACCAAATGCCGGGATAGCTGAACGGATTGTTCATCCAACATTGTCCGGTCGCGCTGCCGCCGTCTCGGTCCGTCACGCGCACGGTGCTCTTGAATCCGGCCGGACTGTCGGTGCCTTCGTTTCGTTGCACTTCGAACTCCAGAAGCTCGAGCGCGATCGGTAGTTGTTCCTGTTTCCAGCCATACGCGACTTGAATAGGCGCGGGGGAAGTCGGCAGCGCGATCTGCCAGCCTGCCGGAATCCATTGCTCCACCGTGCTCGGCCCTTGCTGCACGCGAACTCGGACGCCGTCCGGCAGATTCGCGGCCGGCCCGGGCGAGGCGACGGCGTTAAAGTCCATCCAATGTTCCGCGTGCGGCATCGTCCTATCAGCGGTGAGTTGCCAGTCCGCCCAACCGGTCGGTAGCGGCGCGTTCAGGTCCAGCTTCCCCGTCGAACGGCCAGCTTTGCGTGACGCAAGATCGTAGGTAATCGCGCCGTCATCGGCGATGAAGAGCGTCAGGTGATTCGGCGTGGCGGCACCGGGATCTTTTTCGGAGTCCGCGCCGCTGTGCGCGTTCGGCGCAGGTGCTGTGGGAACGCCGCGTCCGCGCAATGTGACGACCACTGCCGGGTTGTTCGGCTGATCGGAAACGGTGGCCGGCTTGCCATTATCGATGCGGAAATCAGGCCAGTAGCCTTCGATGCGCATAGCGTAGGGGCTGCCTTCCAGCGGCGTGTCCTGGCCCAGATGGGCCGCCACATCATGCGTCCATGTCTTGCCCCCAAGGCTAATCGTCACCGTGCCTTTGTTGCCGTTTTCCGGCTGGGCAAGGACCACCTTCGCTCCCGTGTTGCCGCCTTTCCCGACCTTCGCAACTTGCTGGTCCGGCGCTTTTGTGAAAGCGAAGATCGACTCCTCGATCTCCACCTCGCCGGCAGCTGCAGGAGTCGCCGGCTCTCCGGCCGGAGCTGCGGGCGCGCTGCCGCGTTTCAGGTCGATCGTCGCCAACCCCATGTTGAAGCTCGCGTGCTCGCCATCATCCGCGAGGAGCCAGCTCTCGAGTCGTTGACCCATCATTGCCGTCGCGATGGTGAAATGCATGGCCGGCGGGTGGTTATCGTCGGCCGGCTTCGGGTTCAGCTTGCCCTCAACCGCCGTCGAATAGTCGACGATGCTGAGCCGCGCGCCTGAAGCGAGCGCGCCGAGATCCCACGGCTTCTCTGGTGTCGGCGGATGGTTGATGAACTCGGTTGCGTAGCCCTTCACAATCCCGTCGGTATCGCGGACGCGCAGCTGATGTTGGTCGACGAGCAGGCGATTCGTTGGCGGCTCGCCCTTGAAGAGCGTGATCGTTCCTTCCGTGCCCCAGATGCGGCCGACCATCGAGCCAACTAGCAGCGCGATAATCCCGAGATGCGTGATCAAAAACGCGACGTGATGTTTCTTCCAAGGCCAGCGTGAAAGCGCTGAGACCGTGAGATTCGCGGCGAGCAGGATCAGCCACAGATTAAACCACGACGCACCATAGATGTAGGCGCGCGCGACTTTTGCGTCGAAGCTCGATTCCCAAATCGTGCCCGCGATGCTTGCGATGATCAGCACCGCCAAGAGCACGACGGCGAGCTTCAGCGACGCGAAGAATTTGAAGACGCGATTGCGCTGCCAGGTCGGCCTGCCGGCCGGAGAAGTCGCCATGAGGCGCTAGCTTCAACGAAACGCGCGCGCCGTTCAATTGACGAATTGAACAGGCACGCGCGGTCCCACTGCGAGCGGCTGCCATTCGGCCGACTGCCGCGATTCAGATGTAACTGTGGACGCTTACCGCGTCCAGGAACGCCACTGCTTCCGCACTGGCTTCACGTAGCGCTTCACATCGACGCTCTTCACCCGGTCGAGTCCGTCGCGGACGCTATCCTTCACAACCTCAGCGGAATCTTCGTAGCCACGTTTCACGGACTTAAAGAACGGCCACAGAAACGGCAGCGAAAGCATGCCGAGGTTCACGTCGCCGAGCGGTGACTTAATTTCCGTTTCGCGCTCGTCGGACGAGGAGGAATAGCGAATCGCCAGACCAATCGCGAGGCCGATGGCGAGAGCGCCGATCACGGTCGGCACTGGGTTTTCGCGCAGGAAGAATTCGGTGCGTTCGCGCGCCGTGCCCGCTGTCTCTTTCGTCGTCTGCCACGCGTCGCTGGCTGCGGTCGAGACGCGGCCGCTCACATCCTGGATTCTGCTCTGCACGCCGGAGGTGGATTGTTCATTGCCGGCATT
>JBHENE010000110.1:0-15343 GCA_046262215.1 Chthoniobacterales bacterium
TCGCGCACGATTCGGCTGCGACTAACGCACACGCCGGACGCGCCAAGGCGAAATGCGTTTGCTGATTTCAGCGATGTCTTTTCAGCGCGTCAACAAGACGCGAATGAGTTTTACAACGAGCGCGCACCTTCCTCGTTGACCGCCGAACACCGCGCGATTCAGCGGCAGGCGCTCAGCGGGATGTTGTGGAGCAAGCAATTCTATCACTACATCGTCGAGCAGTGGCTCGAGGGCGATCCCGGTCAGCCGAAGCCCCCGCAAGAGCGAAAGACCGGACGCAATGCCGAATGGCGCCATCTCTACAATGAGCGCGTCATGTCGATGCCGGATAAGTGGGAATACCCCTGGTACGCAGCCTGGGATCTGGCGTTCCACTGCCTCCCGCTGGCCCTGGTGGATCCGCATTTCGCGAAGGGCCAACTCGATCTCATCGTGCGCGAGTGGTACCAACATCCGAACGGCCATGTCCCGGCCTACGAGTGGAACTTCAGTGATGTGAATCCACCGGTGATCGCATGGGCGGCGTGGCGCGTTTACAAGATGGAACAGCGGCAGTCCGGCGAGGCGGATCGCGCGTTTCTAGAGACGATCTTTCACAAGATGCTGATCTCGTTCACCTGGTGGGTGAACCGGAAAGATTCAGCCGGAAAAAACATCTTCCAGGGGGGCTTCCTCGGGCTGGATAACATCGGCGTCTTCGACCGCAGCGCACCGCTGCCCGGCGGCGGTTACCTTGAGCAGAGCGATGGCACCAGCTGGATGGGGATGTTCTGCCTCACGCTGATGCGAATCGCGCTGGAGCTCGCGCGCGAGAACCACGTCTACGAGAATATCGCGACGAAGTTCTTCGAGCACTTCCTCGCGATCGCGTCGGCGATGAACAACGCCGGCGGCGAAGGGATCGGCCTGTGGGATGACGAAGATGAGTTCTTCTACGACGTGCTGCACGTGCCGGGCAAAGGCTACACGCGTGTGCGGGTGCGCTCGTTAGTCGGACTGATGCCGCTGCTGGCGGTCGAGACGATCGAGCCGGAGCTCCTCGAGCTGGTGCCCGGCTTCAAAGCGCGTCTGGAATGGTATCTCGCGAATCGCCCGGATCTCGCCGGGCTCATCTCGCGTTGGAACGAACCGGGCGCCGGCGAGCGGCGGTTGATCGCGCTGACGCGCGGAAGCCGGATGAAGCGCTTGCTCCGCCGGATGCTCGATCCCGAGGAATTTCTGAGCGCAAACGGCGTGCGTTCGCTGAGCAAATTTCACCAAGCGAATCCGTATGAGTTGCACGTCGGCGGCGAAACGAAGGTGGTGAATTACGAACCCGCGGAATCGCGCACCGGAATGTTCGGCGGGAATTCGAACTGGCGCGGACCGGTCTGGCTGCCGATCAATTATCTGCTGATCGAATCGCTGCAGAAATTTCACCATTACTACGGCGACGACTTTAAGGTCGAATGTCCGACTGGGTCAGGTCAGTTCCTCACGCTCGAGGATGTAGCTAACGACCTATCGAATAGGTTGATAGCACTCTGGTTGCGCGGTTCCGACGGAGAGCGCCCATTTACGCGCGGCCCCGCTGGTGGTCTGGATGCAGCGCGTGACGGCGAGCGCTACTTGTTTCACGAGTTCTTCAACGCGGATACCGGCGGCGGGCTCGGTGCCGCGCATCAGACTGGCTGGACTGGTCTCGTGGCGAAGTTGATCCAACAGCAAGGCACGCGCGGAACGATCGCGCACTGCGACGCAATCGAGGATCTTTAGGCGACGCGTCGGCGTGGCATGTCCCAATCCCAAAGCACCGCCAGCGCCGCGAGAATCGCGCCGTCGAGCGCCAGGTGCGAGCCGAAGCTCATGTCTTTGCTCGCGCTGCCGAAGCAGCCGCAGTTGACGTCGATGCCGCGCAATCGCGCGATGACCGATGCGGCGATAAACAGCGCCGTTAACGCCGTCAGAATAGCGATCGCGCCCGCGCGGACTCGCCCGAGGAACAACGCCGCGCCGCAGATCATCTCGAGCCACGGCAGATAAAACGCCATCGCAACTCCGACGGTCCACGGCACCAGGTGGAAATTGCTAACGTCGCGCGCGAATGCGGCAGGGTCGCCGACCTTCAACCAGCCCGCGTAGATGAACAGACCACCAACCGCTGCCGCCACGCCGGGACGAAAATCAACGCCAATCCCACGCAGTGGTTCACGCGTCGGCGGTGGTGGTTCAGAGCAAGGCGGCAGCGTCATTTGTTCGCCTCCAGCCATGCTTCCCAGCCGCCATGCAGGACCAAGACATTGTTGAGTCCGGCCTGCTCGCGGAGACGCCGAGCGACTTCGTGGCTGGCCGCGCAAGCTTGGCTGCTGCAATACACAACCACGTGCTGATCAGGCGACCACGTCGCTAACATCTGCGGCAACAATTCATCCCAACGATCCTCGTTGAGCGAAATCGCACCGGGCACATGACGCTGCACGAACTGCTCGTCCGGTCGCGCGTCGATCCAGAGCACCTTGTCGCCCCAAGCGCGCGCCTGATCGAGCGTCACCTCATCCTTCTGGACCGCGGGAGCGCGCCAGGAAGTCTGCTCGCGAAGGTAAATCGCCTGACCGGCGGCGGGCACGAGCGCAAGGATAAGCAGCAGCGCAATTTGGCGCAGCAGATCTCGCGACAGCATCAGGAGCTATTCCGCCTGACGAGGAGTTCCGGCCGGCGGGGTGACGCGCGCGGTCGCGAAAACCGTTTTCGGATAATCAGATTTGATCGTGAGCGTGCTCGCGACGACCCGCGAGGTATCCTTCGGCTGCACGGCGATCAGAAACTCACCCTTCGAGCCGGGCTTCACCGTCATCGTGAAATCGGGACTGCTGGATGTGACATCGAGCTTGTTCAACTGCACGCCGTCTCCGGGTTTGACCGCGATTGTCTTTGGCTTTGGCGCCTCGCCCGTTTCCCAATAAACAAACGCCGGCTGCACATCGACCTCCTGCGGGATCACGATTTTCAGCTGCAGGTTCAGCGTCGGCTGCGCAGGATCATCGGTCTCGACCATGACGGCTTTTTGCTGCACGCCCGTCCGGCCGCCCATGTTGAAGGTCGCGGTGATTTCGCCCTTCTCGCCGGGCGCGACGTCGTTCTTCTTCAGGCTCGCAACGGTGCAGCCGCAGGAGCTGCGCACGTTTTTGAAGTTGATCGTTTTGGTCCCCTTATTTTCGTAGCGGAACTGCGCCACTGCTTCCTTGTCCCCGATTTTTGGGTGCAATTCGATGTCGGTCTTTTCCCACGCGAGCTGCGCGTGCGCCGCCGAAGTCGCGCAGAGGATCAACGCCGCTACCAACAGGTTCGCCTTCAAATTCATGATGCAGCAAAACGGGAGACCCATTTGCTGTCAAACCTCCGCACAGCCGCGCGTGACGCTATTGCTTCAGACGATTGTATTTCTTCAGCAACTCGCGCATGCGGTCATGCGGCAACGCATCGACGTGGTGGCCGTCACGACCAGTCATGCTCTTGTTTGCGACAATCGCGTTGACGATTGCTTCCTCCGTTGCCTGGACGGTGGCTTCAAAGATCGGATCGAGGCGATCGTTCGGAATTGTCTCGACCGTTTGAGTCAGCTTGTCGGGATCGGCGGCGCCGCGGTTCGCGGTGGAGAACGCGAGGAACAAGTCGCCCGATCCGTTTCCGGACACGCTACCGGTCCGCGCAAGGCCGAGGCTGGCGCGCCGCGCGAGCCGTTTCAGCTGATGCGGTAGCAGAGGTGCGTCGGTCCCGATAACGATGATGATCGAGCCAGCTTCCTTACTGTAGACAGCGTTCTCCGTGATCTCTTTGCCGACTGGAATGCCGGCAATCGTCAGCTGCGGACGCCGGCCGCAGTTTGCCTGCACGATCGCGCCGACGGTGTATGTCCCCGCGCCAGTCTCCTTCGGTTTCGGAGCGATAACGCGCGATGCCGTTCCGGTGCCGCCCTTGAACTCATAGCAAACCATCCCCGTTCCCCCGCCGACGCTCCCCTCCTCGATCGCGCCGCCTTTCGCATTTTCGAGCGCCTGGATCGCGTGCTCCGCCTTCACGTGAAAGCCGTTGATGTCGTTCAGATAGCCATCCCAAGTTTCCGCCACGACCGGTAAGCTCCACAGGAACCCCGTCGGATCCGGGCCGCCCTGCGCGACGCGCCACGCGATCGTGGCATCGCGAACAACGCCAATGCTGTGGGTGTTCGTGATCATGACAGGGCCTTCCAGGAAGCCGCCTTCCTCCAGCCACGCCGTGCCGGTCATCTCGCCGTTCCCGTTCAAGCTGAAGTAGCCGGCGTAAACCGGATCGTTGAATGACTCGCGGCCGCGCGGCAGGATCGCGGTCACGCCCGTGCGCACGGGACCTTTGCCGACTTCGAGTTTACCCTCGCCTTCGATAAGTGTCCTGTAACCGACCGTCACGCCCGCGACATCGGTGATTGCGTTTAGTGGGCCGGGAGTTCCATCGAACGGAATCCCCAAGGCACGTGCGCGGACGGTCTGCGTGTCAGGCGGCGCGATCTGCGGCTCACGAGCGTGCAGGAGAGAAACGCTGCAGAACGTCAGCGCGAAGAGAAGCCGGTGTGGGGATCGCATGGCGCAGTTAAGCAGAGCGGCAAGCCGACGGCGAGCGACGACGGCGTCTTCTCGAGCGAAGTCGAGAGACCCCGTCGCGCTACGTCACGTTATGAAACGGGGTTCCTCGACTTCGCTCGGAATGACAGCTCGGCAGTTTCGCCTTCCGAAGTGCGGCTGCGTCTCGCTATCATCTGCGTGTGAAACTGTTCTCCCCTCTCCTCTTCGTCGCTGTCGGTGTTGCTAGCGCGATCGCGCAGTCTCCTCCCACCGCTCCCGCTCGCGGAGCCAAACCCGACGTGAGCGACAAAGCGCTTCTCACGAAAGCGACGCCTGCGGCACTGAACAGCAAAGGCAGTGATCCCTCCACTCTGCGCAAGCTCGCGGCTGATTTCTATAATTGGCGCAACGAGAACTATCCTGTCGGCAGCAGTGAAATGGGCCTGCACACTTGGGATGATCGCCTGACCGATTATTCCGCGGCGAAATTAGCGGAGCGCGCGCAGCACGTCGCGAAGCTGCTCGCGCAAATCCGCGCGATGTCGACGGATGGGTGGTCGAAAGACGATCGCATCGATTGGCTGCTGTTCCGTTCGCAACTGGAAGGCGCGGAGTTCGGCGACCGCGTGCTGCAATTCGAACGCACGAATCCGCAGGTCTACATCGGCGAATGCACCAGCGCGATCTTCTCGCTTCTGAAGAAGGAATATGATGCGCCGGCGAAACGCGCGGCTGCCGCAACTTCGCGGCTGAAACAGATGCCGGCGATGCTCGCAGCCGGCGAGCGCAACCTGCAAAAGCCGGTGAAGCTCTACGCGAAACTCGCGATTGATTCTGCGCGGTCGATCGACCCGCTCTTCACCGACAGCATGATGACGCTGGCGCGCGATCTCGCGCCGGCGGAGCGCGACGCGCTTGTGAAAGCGCGTGATGAAGCGCTCACCGCGATCCATGGCTTTGCCGACCGGCTTGAGAAACGAATGCCGACAATGGTGGACTTCGCGCCAATGGGTCTCGCGAATTACAATTACTACCTCAAGCACGTCCTTCTGCTCCCGCTCGACGCGGCGCAGGTCGAGATGCTCGGGCGCGCGGAGCTAGCGCGTTATCGTGCGCTCGAATCCCTTCTGCCCGATCCCTCGTTAGCCGACCCGAACCCGGCGCGGAGCAAAAACATTCCGCCTGATCAGGCATCTTTCCTAGCCGCGTATGAAAGCCGCGAACAGGAGATGATCGCGTTCCTCAAAGATCGACAGCTAGTCACCATCCCGGACTACCTTGGCCGTTTCGAGATTCGTCAGCTACCCGAAGCATTCAAACCGACGAGCCCCGGCGGCTTCATGAATCCTCCCGGCCTTTACGATCAAGACCCAACCGGGTTCTACTTCATCCCAACCTACAACCGCGAGTCGAAGAACTTCTACATCCGCGCCGGCATCGAAGACCCGCGGCCGATTCTCGGACACGAAGGCATACCCGGGCACTTCATGCAGCTGTCGATCGCGAACCACCTAACGAACGAAATCCGGCGACAGAATCAGGACGGCGTCTTCGTCGAAGGCTGGGCGCTCTACGGCGAAGAGATGCTCATGCGCACCGGCCTTTACCCTGACAATTCGCCGGCTCAGGGCCAAATCCTACGGCTCTCGCGTTATCGCTCCGCGCGCATCGGCGTCGACGTAAACCTGCACACCGGCAAGTGGAGCTTCGAGCAGGCGGTCCAGTACTTCATGGAAGCCGGCGGGCTCGACCGTGAGTCAGCCGAAGGCGAAGCAGCTGGCGCGGCGTCGAGTCCGCACCAGAAGATCAGCTACATCGTTGGCAAGTGGCAGATCATGAACCTCCTCGGCCGCTACCGCGACAAGATGGGAGCGAACTTCCGCCTCGGTCAGTTCCACGACGACCTGATCAAGAACGGCAGCCTGCCTCTTTCGATCGTGCAATGGATCATGCTCGACGATTCGAGCGCGATCGACGAAGTGCTGCGTTCCGACAAAACAGAGAAGTAGCAACCGATGGAAAAAGCCGCGTGATCGCATGAACCGCCGAACTTTTCTCCGAACCTCGGCAATTGCTGGCTGCGGGATAGCAGGCGCTAGCACCTTGTTCTCAAAGGCGCGCGCTGCTGCCGCTCCGACAACAAGCGGGCCGAACATCATTGGCCCGCGCGAAGGCTTTTCGCCGCAGATCGGCACCCTCGTCTCGATGCTCGAATGGATGCGAAAGATCATCTTAGAACCGGTCCAAGGACTTACCGTCGCCGATTTGGATTACCTACATGATTCAAAGGCGAATACGATCGGTGCGCTGCTGCTCCACCTAGCGGCGACCGAACGGCACTACCAGATTCATACGTTCGACGGGAAGAAGTGGAACGACTGGGATGAAGAGACTCGGAGACTGTGGGACGTAGCCGGCGGCCTGGGCGCGGAAGCACGGCGCGTGATCAAAGGGCACGAGCTAAGTTATTACCTCACGGCATTAGCGGAAGGACGCGAGCGCACACTTCGTGAGTTCCGGAAACGTGACGATGCTTGGCTAATGCAAGTCGACGAAGGATGGCCGCCAGGACCAACCAACAACTACTGCAAATGGTTCCACGTCTGCGAACACGAATCGAACCACAATGGCCAAGTGAAGTGGATCAAAGGCCGCCTCCCAGGTTCGAAGTCGGGCAGCGAGTAGCCAAACAGGAGCAGGACGATGGCCTACCGCGCGTACTTCTGCACCACGTGATCGATGTACTTGCTGTAGATCTCGGCGAGCGCAGCGCTTTCGAGGAACAGGATGTTCTCGGCGTTGAACTGCGCGCTGCGCGAGAAGTTGTACGAGCCGGTGATCACCGTGTCGTCGATCACGAGGATCTTGTTGTGCATGAAATCGTGGCGACCTGTCGGCGAATACGGCGTGGAGTTCTTTCCGGCGAGCTTCGCGCGGGCAACGATGTCGGCGATCGCCGGCGTTTTCCAGTGATTCGATGGAACACCCTGCCATTGCCGAAAAACATCCGCCATCTGGGTGCGATCATACACGCCGCTGACGCTGACACGCCCGGCGTTCAACAGGTCGAGGAGCGCGTTAATCAACGTGCCGGAGTTCAAGAGCAAGCTGCAGATGCGCACGCGCCGTGTCGCGGCATGGAGGCGACGCGCGATCTCGGTGTCGATGTCGAGACCGCGGCCGGGCGAGAACATCACCTGCGCTGTCGCGCGCTGGCCGGCGAAGGTGAGCGGGACGGCTGAAGTCGCGATGTTGCCGGTCTCTTCGAAGTTCTGTTTCTCCCAGAGTTCTTCGAAGTCTTTCATGAAGGAGGCGGCGAGCTCAGGAGAATCAATCTCGACGACGTTGTTCTCCATCAACGTGAACGCCTGATCGGTGAGATTCAACGAGCCGGTCCAGACGGACGCGCCGTCACGGACGATGAATTTATTGTGCATCAGTTTCATCCCGGCGATGCGTCTCGAGGGAAAGCCTAACGACTCCACCTGCGCGCTCGTTCCGGCCGAAGCTGGATCTTGGCCGACCGCGAGGTTCGGCTTCAGCGGCTTGTCGCCATCGTAACAAATGCGGATCTGCACGCCGGAGGCAGCGCGCTCCCGCAAGACGGCGAGGAGTTGCGCTTTCAACGGCTCGCTCAAACGCATGTCGTAGAGCGCGAACTCGAGGGTGCGCCTGGCTGCTTTGATGAACGAGGCCAGCCGCGCCATCACGGCGTCGGCGGTTTGCTCACCTTCAGCGAGAAAGAAGGCGCGGATGGTGTCGGGCATTGAGGAGCTTAGAGCAGCCATGGTGAGATGATACGCCGCAGTCTGGCGTCAGCTAACGCCATACGCAGCAACCTCCGCCGCGCACTTACGACTGTTGCGTGAATGTGCTCGACTAACCTGTCGCCGTCTGTCAGATCTGCCTCCTATGAAGAGGCTTGACCTTGCCGCTGTGTGCGCAGTGATCTCCGCGAGCGCCATCTTCCAAACCGGCGAGACCCGTGCAGCCACGGTCGTGAATTCAACATTCCTCGGCGGCGACGGCAACTACAGCAATCCCGCCAACTGGTCGCCAGCCGAAGTCCCGAACAATTCCGCTGACAAGATCTACAACGTCAGCGTTCCATCGTCCCTCTCTCAAAACGTCAACGCGACCGTCGCTAATCTGTCGCTATCCGGCAGTTTCTGGTCGACGTCCGGGCACCCCTACAGTGTCACTGGTAGCGTCTCGGTCAGTGGATCGCTGCGGGTCGACTACAATCTGTTTCGTGTCTCCGGCTCGTTGGCGAATTTCGATCGCACGAGCCGGTCGCTCAACGGCGGGAGCTATGAGCTCAACAGTTCAGCCGATTTCGGATGCACCTTGCAGTTCCCGCACGCTGATATTGTCAACAACGCTGCCTCTATTTCGCTTGTCGGGCCCAACTCGGCCATCTTTGACGAGCTCAGCGCTGACGGCTTGCGCAACTTCGCGCGGAACCTCGGCTCGTTCTCCGTAGGCGCGCGCGATTACACAATCCGGAATCCTTTCACCAATGATGGAACATTGAGCGCCGTCGGTCGCGATGGGGCGGCTGGCTCGCTGACCCTCGCCGGTGGTCTAACTAATTACGACGGGCAGTCGAAAAGACTTTCTGGCGGTGTTTACCGGTTGTCTGCCACGTCCGGATCACCGGGTGGCATTCCGGCGGAGCCTGCACGGCTTACCGTCCCCGGCGCCGACATCGTCCGCAACGCTGCGACGATCATCTTCGAGATGACGGGGAACGGTGTGGGTGGGTCTACCGCTACTTTCACCGACGGGAACGGCAACAACGCGCTCCGAAATTTCTTGGAGAACGAGCCAACTGGCGCTTTCCAGCTGGACTCCCTCTCGCAAGCGGCGAACAGCGCGACTGATTTCACGAATGCCGGGACCGTTTACCTCAATCGTGGGGTTTTTACGATCACTCCCTCGCATGTCTATCGGCAGATCGGCGGTTCAACGACGCTGACAGGCGGGACGATCATCGGGGACGTCGAAATAGTCGGCGGGCAGCTACTCGGCGCTGAAGCAAGGGGCAACTCGAGAAGTCCGACCTTCATCGCGGGCTCAATCAGCGGGAATCTCGCTGTCGGAAATGCGCTCCTTGAACCGACTGCGCTCGACGTCCGGGGCTCGGTGCAATTATCTGAAGGCAGTCGCTTTTTTTATCAGCGGAACTTTCTCACGGGACGTCAGCTCACCGTGCAGTCTGCGCTATCTGTAGCCGGGACCCTCGAGATCAAGAGCTTCGACGCGTTCAGCAGCGTGACGTACACCGTCGCGCAAGCGGCCTCGATCTCCGGAATTTTCAAAAATGCGCCAAACGGAAGCCGGGTAGCAACGACTGACGGAAGTGGATCGTTTGTCGTGACCTACACCAGCACCGACATAACGTTGTCGAACTACCAACCGACGGCGCTGAACCCTAGGCTTCTCAACATTTCGAGCCGCGCCCAAGGGTTAACCGGAGACCAGGTGGCGATCGCCGGGTTTATTGTTTCCGGTACGGAGGCGAAAAATGTGGTCATCCGCGCGATCGGACCGTCACTCACGCAAGCGGGTGTCGCTGCGCCGCTGCAGGATCCGGTCCTCGAGTTACACGATTCGAAGGGCGGCATCATCGCGACGAATGACGACTGGCAGGATACGCAAGGCGTTGAATTAAGTTCCACCGGTCTCGCGCCGACAGACCCGCGCGAGTCGGCGCTTTTCGCAGCGCTCTCGCCCGGAGTCTACACCGCAGTTTTGCGTGGGAAGAACAATACCACCGGCGTTGCCGTCATCGAAGCGTATGATGTGAGTAGTGGCTTGCCGTCGAAGCTAGCTAACATCAGCACGCGCGCGTTCGTGAACGCCGATCACGTTCTGATCGGCGGCCTCATCGCTGGAGGCAACAGTGGGGACTCCGTTCACGTAGTCGTGCGTGCGATCGGTCGTGGATTGGAATCGAGCGGGGTGCAGAACTCTCTGCCCGATGCCACCTTTGAAGTCCGCGATAAGGATGGCGCTTTAGTCGCGGCGAACGACGACTTCAACACGCCTGCGGAAAATGGCGCGACCATTCCGAGCGCCCTGAGGCCATCGTCGGCGAGCGACGCGGCAACGGGTTTGTCGGTCCGACCCGCTAATTATACCGTGATCGTCCGCGGCAAAAATGGCGCGAGCGGCAACGCGCTGGTCGAGATCTACGACCTTGGCCCTTAGTCGGCGTTGACTGCTGGCCGAATCCGCCGCCAGGCCCTGGCTACGTGAGCAAATGCTGCTTTTGACTCGGCTTCCGCGCGGTTAAGTTCGGGCCGTGAGTTATCAGGTTTTTGCTCGGAAATACCGGCCGCAGACATTTGACGATCTCGTCGGGCAGGCGCACGTCACGCGCACGCTAAAGAACGCGGTCGAGCAGAACCGTCTTGCGCACGCTTATCTCTTCGTCGGTCCGCGCGGTATCGGGAAAACGTCGACCGCGCGCATCCTGGCAAAAGCTCTGAATTGCATCCACGGGCCGACGGTTTCCCCATGTGGCGTTTGTGATTCGTGCAAGGAGATCGCCGGCGGCAACAGTCTCGACGTGCTCGAGATTGATGGGGCGTCGAACAACGGCGTCGAGCAGGTGCGCGAGCTGCGGGACAATGTGCGCTACGCGCCAAGCAAAGGGCACTTCAAGATCTACATCATCGACGAAGTGCACATGCTCACATCGGCGGCGTTCAACGCCCTGCTGAAGACTCTGGAGGAGCCGCCAGCACACGTGAAATTTATCTTCGCGACGACTGAGCCGCAGAAGGTTTTGCCAACGATTTTGAGCCGCTGCCAGCGGTTTGATCTCCATCGCATTCCGGCCAATCTGATCGCCGATCATCTGCAATATATCGCCGGGAATGAAAAAGTGACGCTCGAGCCGGCGGCGGCGCACGCGATCGCGAAAGGCGCCGACGGTGGACTGCGTGACGCGGAGTCGATGCTCGATCAGTTGGTGGCGTTTTGCGGCGAATCGATCGCCGAGGCGGATGTGTTGAGCGTCTTCGGTTTCACGAGCGAACAGACGGTCGCGACATTCACGGACACGATCTTGCGTGGCGCGCCTGCGGAAGCGCTGGAGCTGCTGCACGCCGAGGCCGAGAACGGCAAAGACATGATGAAGCTCATGTCTGATGTGATCGCATATCTGCGCGATCTGTTGGTGTTCAAGGTTAAACCGGACGCCGTTGCCAAAGACCTGAATCCGGGATTGCGGGAGTCACTCGAATCGCAATCGGCTGCGATCGAAATGGACCGGCTGCTGGAGCTGATTGACCAGTTCGCGGGCGCGGAAGGACGAATGAAGTGGGCGCCGAACAAGCGGCTGCATTTCGAAGTGGCCGTGATCAAGGCGATTCAAACGTTGGAGCAGGTGACGCTGAATGACGTGATCGCGAATCTCTCGGCATTGCGGGACGGCAAGCCAGCGGTCACGCAACCGGGGATGCCGGCGAAAGCGCGTGTGCCAGCTGCTCCTGCGGTGAAGCAGCCGATCCCCCTTCCGGTTGCGCCGAAGCCGCCGCAGGAAACCGGGCGCGCGACACCGCCGACGACGAGTGCCGCGCATTCGCGCACCGAAGCAGCAACAGCGGCAGCTACCGAAGCTGCGGCGCCCGAGCTGAATCTCGAAACGCTCTGGGACAACACCGTCGCTCAAATCCGGACGCGGCGGCCATTCATCGCTGGCTGGGTGAACTCCGCAAAGGTGCTCGGTCAGGACGGTCGCTCGTTCCTGCTCGGCTTTCCGCCCGAAGAGAAGAACGCAATGGATTCGCTCGCGACGCCGAAGATGCGTGATTTCCTCGAGGCATTGCTGAAGGAAATCAGCGGTCGCGATTGGAGTGTGAAGTTGAGCGTGAAGGAAGGTTTAACCGTACAGGCGCCGAAGTTTGATGAGCCCGTTTCCAACGGTGCAGAAACAAGCGCACCGGCCAAGGCGCAGGGGAAACCTGACGCAGCGACGTTTAAGGACGACCCGCTCATCCGCGAGGCACTCGAAATTTTCAAAGGCGAAATCAAACCCGTGACGGACTGACGAACTATGGATCTGAACAAATTGATGAAGCAGGCGCAGAAGATGCAGGCGCAAATGGCGAAAACGCAGGCTGAGCTGGAGGAGAAAACCGTCGAGGTGCAGGCAGCCGGCGGGAAGGTCACGGTCGTCGCGAACGGCGCTGGCGACGTGCTTTCGTTGAAGATCGACAAGCAGATCGTCGATCCGGATGACGTGGAATTTCTCGAAGAAGCTGTGCTCAGCGGAGTGAAGCAGGCAATCGAGCAGGGCAAAGCGCTGGCGCAATCGGAGATGACGAAGATCACCGGCGGACTCGGTGCGTCCGGGCTGGGATTCTAGAGCTGCGCGCGCAATGTTGCGCCGGCGCCGGACGCGCGGTCAAAGCACGTGTCATCCTGAGGCTGCGATAGCGCGCCGAAGGACCTCACATAAGGTGTCCAACATGCGCGAACATCAGCGCACAGACGGGGCCACTCGCAGATGACGATTTCGTTGCGCTCATCTGTGTGACGCTGGAGCGCGCGGGAGATCCCTCGACCGTCTCCGCGGCTCGGGATGACGCATTCGGAATTGGTGGCTCCTAGAGAACGACTGCTCGCTGGCGGTGCCGTTCGCAGACGACGACTTCTCGGATTCCGAAGTCCGCCAATTTGGCGACGAGGCGGTCGTAGTTTTCGCCCAACTGCACGTGCGAATGCGCGTCCGACGCAGTCGTAAACGGGATCCCCTTCTCTATCGCAGACGCGATGATCCTGTCCGACGGATAGAGTTCATTCACCGGTTTGCGCCAACCGGCAGTTGAGAGCTCGATCGCGAGGCCGCGCGTTTTGATGAACTGCAATGTTTCGTCTGCGAGTTCCCTCACGTCGCGCGACGGTCTATGGCCGTGGATCTTGATCAGATCGAGGTGCGCGAGGCAGTCGACCAAGCCAGTCGCCGCCGCCTCGCGGACGCGCCGGAAGTAGTCGAGATAAAGCGCATCGATGTCGCGTCCGGTGAATTGCTCCCCGCCGGCAGGGACGGTGTCGAACATTTCATCATCGCGTTCGAGGAAGTGCACCGAGCCGAGAACGAAGTCGAGTTCGTCCCAATGTCCCTCTACCCACGCGCGGCCTGCGCCTGAATGCAGCGGATCATTGTCGAGCTCGATGCCTGCTCGGATCTGCATCTCCGGATTGGTGTCGCGGAGCCTCTGAATTTCACCAAAGTCGACGCCCGCGGTATAGCGATCGTGATCGGTAAACGCGATGTCGGTTAAGCCGCGCCGACGCGCCGAATCGACCCAGGGCTGCAGTAACTCGCGCGTGTAGGGCTGCACGCGATGACCTTGCGGGTGCGTGTGGTAGTCGGAAAAAAGCGCCACGTTTCTCGCCGACGAATCCCATTCTCGCGCAGCTACGGCGCCGTTAAAAACTTCTGCCGCACACGCAGCTCCGGATACTTCGGGAAGAACACCTCGGCGATGAAGACCTTGTTCGGCATCAGCTCGCGCGTCGCGATCGTTTCTGCGTATTGAATGCGCTCCTGCGGATTGATCAGGACGGTGCTCGCGTTCTGGGTAAACGCGTGATTATCGGACCAGGTGGTAAGGACTGCGTCAGCGGAATTGCGCAGGATGATTTCGATCCGTTGGGAATCCGGAAACTCGAGCGTGATGGGACGTTTCGACTTGTTCGTGAGCGTCAATTTCACGTCCATCTGCCGCACCTCCGAGAGCTTGATCGGCTGCGGGGACAGCTCGAGTGAAACGGCAAGCCCCGTGAGATTGTGATCGTTATATTCGGGCAGCTGTTCCGAGCTGAAAGGGTGCATGATGCGCCCGAACCAGCTGCGCTTCTGGGGCGTGGCAGTCGGCTCAGCTTCGTCTGCCCAAACTGCCGAAGTGACGGCGAGCACGAGCAGTGACAGCACCGTGGCGCGTCTCATGGACGGGTAATCACCGAGGCGTTGCAAATTGTGTCAAACCCTTTATCAATCGCGCCATGAAACGGCTGCTCGAATGCGCGCTCGTCATTCTGCTGGCGGCGAGCAGCAGGGAGGCGGGGAAGCGGCACTCCACTCTCCGTGCGCATGCGGAGGCGAACTCCCATGACACAGGCGTGTTTTCGACGCAGCTGCAGTCGCAGGCCGCCGGGCGAAAAGTCACGATCGAGAAGGTGCCTACGATATCCGAATTCGATGTCGCGAGCTTCCGTCCATACGCGGCTGGCGATGGAACATTCGGCGCGGTGTTTCAGCTGAACGATCATGGTAAGCTCGCGCTGGATACTCTGAGCGTCGACCGCCGCGGCACGATGCTCTACGTATTCATCAACGGTCGGCCAGCGGCAGAGTTGCAGATCGATCGGAGAGTTTCGGACGGCAAGCTCTACGTCGCGTCCGGGTTAACTGCGGCTGATCTCGAGTTGATGAAAGCCGACTGGCCGCTCCCTGGCGCGTCGAGGAAGCGGCCGTGATGCGACGAGCGTTAGCAACCTTATTCCTCCTCGTTGCAGGAGCGGCACAACCGTTCGCACAGGAGGCGAGCGGAAGCCTCGATCTCGCGCTGCCGACTGATAACGACGCGCTGTTCCACGGAGGCGGGGCACAGTTCTACCAATACATCATTCGCGACTACAAAGGCGTAATCACGAAGCCTTGGCAGGGCGGGCAATATGGTTTCGTCCGCGACCCGGTCGAGACGCCGGCAGGTCTGATCTACACGCGCTTCCATGAAGGAATGGACATT
>JBHENE010000111.1:0-15525 GCA_046262215.1 Chthoniobacterales bacterium
CAGCGCGGACTGCGGACCTGCTGCGGTGGACGCGCTTCCGCGACAAAAAAGAGCTGCGCTGGGGCGAAGAGAAGGTAATTCGGCGGGAGAATGGTGAGCTTCGCGTCCGCGCTTTTCCGGTAAAACACTGGGGCGCACGACTGCGCTCGGACAACTATCGGGGCTACAATGGCTACGTCCTGGAACGCAACGGACAGCGCATCATCGTCGGTGGAGACACAGCGTTCACTGACAGCTTTGCGGCTCTTCTCGGAGACCGCCGATTTGCCCTAGCGATCATGCCGATCGGCGCCTACGATCCGTGGATTCGTTCCCATGCGACACCCGAGCAGGCAGTCGCGATGGCTAATGCCGCGGGAGCCGACCACATCATGCCGGTGCACCATCAAACATTTCGGTTGAGCGCGGAGCCGTTCCGCGAGCCGATCGAGCGCTTCGAAGCAGCGCTACAACAAACGCCCGAGAGAATCGCCACGCGCAAGATCGGCGAGACGTTCCAGCTGTGGAAGTAGCCGCAGACATCCCGACAGAGCGGGAGCAACCTCGCCAGGTAACCGAAATGCCGCACCGACTGTCGCGCTCGAGCGTCACACTCGATGTGGTGCTGCTGACATGCAGCGCGCTGTTCTTCGGCGCATCGCTTCTTGTGCTGCTGCCGGCACCGACGAGCACACTTTGGATCACCGCCATCATTGTGACGGAATGGGGCCATTTCGTGGCGGTATTCTGCGTGCTGCTGGCGATCGCAACGACGCAACGCCGCGGCGCTCTCGCTGGCTGCGCCGCCGCGCTCCTAAGCGCGAGTGCGGCGCTCTGCGTCGTCCCGGTAGTGCGCGCTTTGATCATTGCGCCGATGTTGGCCGCGCAATGCGCGGCCGTGTTCGGCGAGACACACGACATGACACGCCGACCTGTCAGCATCGCCGGTCTCGTCCGCGGCCTGCCGGCAGTGCCCGTCAGCGTGACGGAACAAATCTACGCGACAGTCGGCTCGAAGAAGCTAAAGCTTGATCTTTACCGGGCGAGCTCGGCCACGACCGTGCAGCCACTTATCGTGGTGATCCACGGCGGCTCCTGGAATGGCGGGAACAAACGCGAGCTTCCGGCCCTCGATTATTTCCTCGCGACTCGCGGCTATACGGTTGCGGCGATCAACTACCGGCTTGCGCCGACGTGGCATTCGCCCGCCGCAGTTGATGATGTTTTCCGCGCAATCGATTTCCTCAGGGAGAACGCCGCGGAGTTCGGCATCGACACGAATCAGATCATGCTAATCGGCCGCTCAGCGGGCGGGCAGATCGCGCTTTCGGCTGCTTATGCGAATCGCGACCCTGCGATCCGTGGCGTTGTGTCGTTCTATGCGCCCGTCGATCTCGCTCTCGCTTATGAGAAACCGAGCGCGCCGGGAGTGCTCGATTCGTGTCATGTCCTCGAGGATTATCTGGGCGGAAAGCCGGCTGACAATCCAGACGCTTACGCCGATGCATCGCCGGATCATTTCGTCGGTGCGACAACACCGCCAACGCTGCTCATCCACGGCGGACTCGATCCGATCGTGTCACCTCTGCAGAGCGAGTTGTTGGCAGAGCGTCTTCGACAATCAGGCCGTCCGAACCTTTACCTTTCGCTGCCGTGGGCGACGCACGGCTGCGATGCGAACTTGAGCGGCCCGAGCGGCCAACTCAGTCTCTACGCAATCGAGCATTTTCTCAGCTCCGCCTTACCGACGCGCGACGCGCAACCGCGGTAGCGCAATACCGGCGAGGCCGACCTTCTGCTTGATCGTCGCGGAGGCGGATGCCATCTTGGCGACCCTCCGGGAGCGCGCCGAAGTAGCTCAGTTGGTAGAGCAGCTGATTCGTAATCAGCAGGTCACGGGTTCGAATCCCGTCTTCGGCTCCCCTTCAGCTGCTGTTCAGAGCGACCGTCAGTCTCAACGCGTCGATATTTCTTGTGCGGACGGTTCAGCTCTGCGAAATAGGCCGCTCTATGAAACTATTCAAGAAGATGACGTGCCTCGCATTGGCCGCTGCGGCGCTGGCTTTCTCACCGGCTGCCGCGCACGCCGAAGGCGAAGACGGACAGTTCAAAGTCACGAACACGACGAAGACTAAGATCGTGAAACTCCTCGCAAGCGAAGACGGCAAAAACTACGGCAATTTCGACATCGGCGACGGCATCGCCCCTGGCAAGACCGTGACGCTGAACTGGGGCAAGAATACGAAGGACACCGGCTGCAAGTGGCACCTCAAGGCCGTGTTCTCGGACGGCGAAGAATCCGAAGAGAAGGACTTCGACTTCTGCGAAGACGATCTGGAACTCGAGTTCTAAGAACAACCCAATTTAGATTTAAGAGAAAGTCCTGGTCAGCAATGGCCGGGGCTTTTTGCTACTCGGGCGCAGTCGCCGCAGGCGAATCACGTGCGTCCGCTCGTGCCTGAGGCGAAGACACGACGGAGAGCTGCGAAGATACCGCCGCCGGTCACGTTCGACCGCGCGACTAAGATCGGGCATTTCGCGCGATCAACGATGCTCTTGGTCAGATCGCCCATGATGTAGTGCTGCAATGCGCCCCGCGCCTGCGACGAGCCGGTGACGATCATGTCGTAGCCGCCGTCGTGCAGCTCACCGAAGACCTGTTCGAGGACGATCCCATGTCGGACCCGGACATCAACGCGCACACCGAGCTTCTCGAGGCTTTCTTTTTGCAGGCGTAAATTTTGACCCAACTCTGAACCCGCCGCGAGAAGCGCGTCGACGTCTTCCTCGAGTCGGACGAGATCGGCGTAGATCGCCGGCGGCTCGGCCATGACGTGGAGCAAGGTCACCGACGCGCCTGCGCATTGCGCGATCTGGCCGGTCAGCTGCACCGCTGCCTCGATGTAGCGCTTGCCGCCGGTGCAGACGAGGAACTTCGAAAACGTCGGTCGCTCGCCAGCCGCGACCAGCACCGGAGCTGGAATTGCTTTGATGACTTCGTAAGTGCGCTGCGAACGCCAGCGGCGTTCGCCGGTCTGCTTCACGCGCCCGCCGATGATTACCAGGTCGAACGTGCTGCTCGAGGTCTGCTTCAGGATCTGCTCGATCGGATCGCCGGCGCCGAGAACCACTTCCGGCGTCACGCCGAAACCAGCCAGCAACCGAGCTTCCGATTCCAAGGCGGCACGGAGTGGCTCCCCGTGGTGAGCTTGTTCGGCGATGCCGAGCAGCGTCACCGCGGCGCTGCACGGGCCCGCGACCAACCCGCCGATGCGAGCGGGAAGGTCCGCTGTGTCGGTGCCGTCGCTGCAGATTAGAACGCGCATCGCCTTAGACCTTGTGGCCGGTGATCATGGTGTAAATGACGATCGCGGCGCCGATCAACGGCAGTGGCACGAACGCCAGTCGGATCTTCGGTCCCGCGAAATATTGCGTCGAGATCGCACCGATCTGCGCGCCGATTGCGGCGCCGGTGTTCATGACGAGCGCGATCAGGATGTCGACATTGCCTTTCATCGCGTGACTGAAAGTGCCGTAGCTGGCCGAGATGATGATTTCAAAAAGATCCGTGCCGACCGCCAGGTGCGTCGGAATGCCGAGGACATAGACTAACATTGGCATCCGGATGTAGCCGGCGCCGCCGCCGAGAAAGCCGCTGAACAGTCCGCCGATGAACGAGACCAGGACAATGATCCAGATCGAAATCGACGCGATGCCTGAAGCCGGCAGTGAAATCATCGGCGCGAGTTGAAACCGCTGAATGGAGCGCGTCACATGCATGAACGATGACTCATCGCTCCGCGGCGCCGGCTTTGCGACGACGGCCGCAGCGGCAGCCTTTTGCTTCTGGATCCGCAGCGTTTTCCACGCCTCCCAAACCATGAAGCTCGAGATGCTGACGTAGATGACCACTGAGACGATGCTGACAACGGAATTGACGTTCCCGGCGCGCTTCAGCACTTGGATGGCTTGGGCGCCGACTTCGGCGCCAGCAATGGTTCCCAGCGCCATGATAAAGCCGAGCTTCAGGTCGACATTCCCGAGCGCACGGTGACGCTTCGCCGCGACGACAGACTTGCCGACGATGTGCGCGAGATCAGTTCCAACGGCGAAGTTCCAGTCGAGCCCGGCTGCCCTTAGCGCCGGACCGGCGATGAAACTGCCGCCGACACCGAAGAACCCTCCCATGATGCCAATGAGAAAACCGATGATGACGAGGTAAATCGGACTGATGTCCGCGCCAGAGATGGGAAAGTGCATTCGCTATTCTGACCGGCCGCGAAACAGACGGAGTAACCACGTCGTGACCCACTCAAGCGCGACCGCCTGCCCTATGATCAGCGCGATCGAGACGAGCGAGTAAAGGAGCGTGTGGTTCTTGTGCAGGTGGCCTAACCAGTCCGCCAGGAAATGCAGGACGAGAAAGAAGTAGGCGACTACGAGGACGGCGTAGATCGGCAGCTCAATGAGCAGCGCGCCGAACGTATGCGACGCTTCAGCTTTGCTTTTGCGAGGTGCTTCGGCCACAGCCATTCTTCGCGCTTCGCGGCGTCCGCGGTCGCGAGGAAATTTCGCCGCTACGACGCCGTTTCGATCGGCGCCGTCTGGCCACTCTTGCGCGCCGGCAGATCGGGATCGAGGAAGCCGAACATGTGCGCGTGATTGATGACACGGACGCCTTCCTCCCGCTGAAGATCGGCGATTCGTTGGTGGAAACCTTCCATCTTCGTCCAATGGACCTTCGGGCGGAAATGATGTTCGGCGTGATAGCCGTTATAGAAGAACAGCCAGTTGTAGAGCTTGCCGTAACTGCTCACGCCCCACGCAATCGGCTTGTCGGGATTCGCGCCGTAATGCCGGAAGTAGCCGTTCAGGTAACTGAAGCAATGCCCGAGATAAAAGAACGGGAGGAAGAAGCAGATGATGTAGCGCCAGTTCAGCACGCACATCACCAGCAGCGTGGTGGCGAACGCCGCTAGCTCGATGTTCCCCCACATCATCTCGGCAGCGCCACGTTTCTTAAGCTCGCGACGGATCGCGGCGGGGTTGTCACGAAAGAAGCTTAGGAACACGTAACTCCAGGGATTCTCGGCTTCGCCATCGTGCCCGTGCCGGTAAATCGAAAGCCAGTCGATCGTCTCACCATCTTCACCGCGACGATCGGAATTCCCCTTGTGATGCTGCATGTGGACGACGTCGTAATAGGTCTGCGAGAAGCAGCACGCGACTGATTCGACGACGCCGAAGAGGCGGTTCAGCAGCCCGGAGCGGAAGAACGGGTTGTGGATGAAGTTGTGCGCCACGCCGTTGATGTTGGCGTTCACCATTAGCGAGTAGATCAGCCCCAGGATCAGCATCATCCAAAGCGGCGTGTGCGGGTAGAGCAGGAACATCCCGATGAACCAGGCGAGGTGAAAAAGGGCGGCGAACGTCGGCACGATATCCCAACGCGTGTGCGCGAAGACTTTCGACGTCGTCGTCGGTCGATCGTAGCGAATTTGGTCGGAGTTCATTGGGTCGGGCGAGGGACGATAGCGCAAGAAATGCCGGAAATCACTGCTTTGCGCAACCGGGCCCGCCTTTCGCAGTTGCGCCCTCTTGCTTGTTGTTCAACTGATTGAACCCGGTCAACAAACGGAACACGCACATGGATTCAGATTTAATAGCGCGACGGCTTCTGCAGGCGGCAGCATTGGTCTTGATTGGCGACGGAGTCATGGGGCTGATCGTGCCGCGATGGCGTTCCGTCCTGTGGCGTTTCGGTCCGGAAATCGCCCGCGCCGCTTCGGAGGAATTGGCCGATCACGCGGTGACGGCGCGCTGCGTCTATGCGGCGGAAGCGGCTGTCGGTCTCTTGATCGCGAAGCAACAGATATCCGAAGATTAGTGCGGCAGGTGGTGGTCGCCAGGACCCGGCTAACGAGTGATGATTAGCAATTCCACGGATCGGATTTCCGTCATCGTTCCGACGCTGAACGAAGCGGAGAATGTCGAACCGCTCATCACGCAGATTCTTGCCGCCGCACCTGCGGTGCTCGAGATCATCATTGTTGACGACTCGTCCGACGACGGCACGCCGCAACGCGTCGCGGGATTAACGACGAAGTATCCGGTTCGTTTAGTCGAGCGCGCGGCTCCGACACTCGGCTTGGCCGGCGCAGTGATCGCGGGTGCGCGCGCCGCGCACGGGGAACTTCTTGTCGTGATGGATGCCGATCTCAGCCATCCGCCGGAAGAGATCTTGAACCTCGCTGGGCCGATCGCGGACGATCGCGCTGACCTCGTGATCGGCAGCCGATATGTCCCGCGCGGAACGACGCCCGGCTGGCCGCTTTATCGCAAAGCGATGTCGCGTCTCGCAGCGGCGATGGCATACCCGATTACGCGCGTGCATGATTCAATGTGCGGTTTCTTCGCGATCCGCCGCTCTCTCCTGCTCGCGCTCGCGCCCGAAACGACCGGCTTCAAGATTGCATTCGAGGTGATCGTCCGTGGCGGGCGCGACTTGCGCGTGCTCGAAATACCGATCGAATTTCGCGACCGACAGCGCGGCAAATCGAAGATGACGTTCGCCGTCGCGCTGCTCTTCGGAATGCGGTGGATCGCTGCTGCCTCCAGCCTGCTTTCGCGTCGGCCGACGCGAACGCCGTCCGTAGCGAACCTGGGCGCGAGCCGCGATCTTCCGCTTAGCTAAAGCAGCGTCTGCTGATTCGGAACTTGTGTCGACTGCGACGCAACGCAAAGCCACTGGCCGTTGCGTTGAGCCCACGTGTCGGTCCAGCGATAGCTGTAGATGAACTGCTTGCCCGTCTCGTCGCTGCCGATCTGCCGGGTCGTGCCGACGACAACCGCCGCATCGCCATGGACGCGAACATCCATCCGCGTGTTCGTTCCGGACGTGTAGTTGTTCTTGTCCTTCTTGATCTCTGCGAGCAGCCCCGCCTTGTTCACGAATCTGCCCGTTGCGGTTACGCCGATGTAACCATCGGCCACAAGCGTCTGCACGATGTTGGTGTCGTGGCTCTGGAGCGCGGTGAGCCAGCGGTTTTCCATTGCCTTCACGGCGGCCACGGGTGCTTTCGGAACCGGCGCGTTGGCTGCAGCCGGAGACGGAGACGGAGTCGGCGACGCCGCTTTGGTCGGCTCGGGTGACTTCGTGCGCGCCGGCTTTTCAGACTTCTCCGCCTTTGGTGAAGGCGCTTTCTTCGGGCTCGGCGACGGCGCAGCGGACGCGCCTGGGCGAGGATATTCCTTCATTGTCCGCTCAGACGGCACTGACACACTTGGCTCCATTTCCGCCGAAGAATCGGTCGCCCTCAGGCTCAACTTTTCGGTCGGCGTCGGAGACTCCTCCTGGGCGATAGCGAGGCACGGCAACGCCGCGAAGGAAATGGCGAGAGCTACTTGGGATAATTTCATCACTTCAATAAACCGACCGTAAGGAACGGCGCCGCACCGGGCAAGCGCGATGACGCGCCTCAGCGCCTCGGCGGTTTTAAGTCAGCTGGCGCAGTGTCGTCCGGGCCGTGGGAAAAATAGTGGTAGATCACCTTTAGTTCCTTTGCCGCGCCCTGGCGCTTCAGATCCGCGAAAGCTTTGGCCTTCGCGTCGCTATCGGTTGGACCGTAGCCGACCGCGTGCACGTCCTTGCCGGCTGCTGTTTTGCCGCGTGCGTAGCTGGCATATGCAGTTCGATCGGACGATGCCAGGATGCTCGTGCGCACGACCCCTTCGCCGGCGCGTTGCTTTAGATCGCGAACGGCCGCCTCGCGCGCGCCCGTTTCATCTTTATAGTCCGCCCCGCCTTTGCCGGTCGAGGAAGAGTAATAGATCACGGAGGTCCACACGCCATCAGCGTTATACCCGATTGCGACGGCGTCCCCCGCTCTCGCCGGGACGGGCATTAGTGCAAAACAAGCGAGCGAGAAAAGCAGCGCGAATTTCATGTAACTACAACGTGCGCCACTCAGCTCGCGCGCTTGCGGACCGGGAGCGCGAACCGCTGCTACGTCGTGCCGACAAGCAGGATCGGCCCTTCCTTCTTCGGCACGCCACCCACACGCTCGAGACTCAGCGCGAACGCCTTCACTTCCCGCGCCGGCTGATCTGGTTTGAAGCGCACCTGCGCCACACCATCCGCGCCGATCCGGATGATCCCCGCGTTCACCGGATCGGTGTGACCCGCGTCGACTGCCCAAAGCTGGTAATCCTTGCCCGCGTTTGCCGCGGGCAAATTGCGAATCTTGATCACGCCGGTCTGCCTGTCCGGCTCCCACGCGACGACCGCTTCCGCTTTCGCGGGGCCATCGGCGGATGGCGCCAGCGCGATCAGGACAGGCTCGACCGTGCGCTCTGCGCGTTCCGCCGTGAGACGTTGCTCTAGTTTTGCGCGATCAAGCGCGAGCACGCCGCAGAAAATCGCGAGCGCCGCCGCAATCGCCCATGGGATGAAATTTCGAAACGGGATGACATTCGAAGGCGTTGTCTCGGGGGCGCGAGTTGCACCCGCTTCAGCCGCAATCTTCTGCAGCACGCGATTCTTCAAGCTCGCTGGCGGCTCGACTTGCCGACGCGTCAGGGTCAGCGCACCGGCCGCATCACGCAGGTCGCGCACAAACGTTTGCAGCTCCGGATTGCGCGCGAGCTCACGATCGAAAGAAGTAGCTTCCTCGCCTCTTAAGAGTTCGAGCGCATAAAGCGCCGCCTGGTCTTGCAGTTCCTCAGCGATCATCGCAGTCCCTCCCGCAACCGCAGCAGGCCGCGCCGGATGCGTGCCTTCACGGTGCCGAGCGGCTCGTCGGTGCGTTCGGCAATCTCGGCATGCGTCATGTCACTGAAAAAAGCGAGCTCGATCGCCTGGCGTTGTTCACCGGACAAACCCCGAAGTGCGGACCGAACTCGCGTGGCATCATCATGTTGCGCGGTGGTATCCGCTGCGTCCGCCGCATCAGACGCAGCATCCGGCAGATCGGGAAATTGCTCCGTTGAGCCAGCTACCACACGCTGGCGGCGGCCACGAGCGCGCAGCCGATCGATCGACTTCGATCGAGTCATCATCACGGCCCAGCTAAAGACGCTGCTCCGCGTCGCGTCGTAAGTGGGCGCACGCCGCCAGATCTGCAGGCAGATTTCCTGCAGCGCGTCTTCCGCTTCCGCAGCATCGCCGAGCATTTCGAACGCGAGCGAAAAGAGCGGCTTGCTCAACCGATCGTAGAGCACGCTGAATGCAGCCTGGTCGCCGGTCGCGACTTGTTGGATCAACTGCCGGTCAGCAGCTTGCTGCGTAGGATCAATCATGCCCGGCGTGGGGCTTAATTATCCAGTTCCTCGCCCGTGACAAGCGGGAACCGCAGACATCCGTCTCGTCGACGCGCTACTGGTCGCGCGGCTCGAACTTCAGCGTGACCCCATTCATGCAATAGCGCAGGTGCGTCGGCGCCGGACCATCATCAAAAACGTGACCGAGGTGTGCCCCGCAGCGCGCGCAAAGGACTTCGTCGCGTTCCATCCCCATGCTGCTGTCTTTCGCGGTAAAGACATTCGAATCGACAAAAGGCTTTGTGAAACTCGGCCAACCGGTGCCCGACTCAAACTTCGCGTCGCTCGCGAACAACGGCAGATCACACGCCGCGCAACGAAAGACGCCGTTGCGATGTTCCGCCAAAAGCGGACTCGATCGCGGCGCTTCTGTGCCCTTCTTGCGCATGACGGAGAACTGCTTCGGGCTCAGAGCGACACGCCATTCCTCATCCGGCTTCTCGATCTTCGTGAACGGCGCACGATCAGCCTCGGTGGACTGAATCGCGACGGTCGGGGCGTGGGTCGCCGGTGCCGCAGATTTATCCTGCGCGCGTGCCAGAAAAACGACCGCCGCAGTCGCGCAAACCACGAGCGCGATCAGAAAAGTTTTATTGCTCATGCTTCTTACCTAGTTACCACAAAGCGCGAGCGGCCACTCGTGCCGCTCGCGCCAGTGATTGTTATCTCCGGTGAGAGATTACGGCATCAGGACGGAATCGATTACGTGGATCACGCCATTCGATTGCATCACGTTCGCGATCGTCACCTTGGCCGTGCCGCCCTTGGCATCGGTCAGTTCAACGGAATCACCCGCAACTTTCGCGGTCAATTTCTCGCCGTTTACCGTCTTCAAAGACGCCTTGCCGCCACCAGCTTTGATTTCCTGCATCAGCTTCTCCGCGGTCATGTTCCCAGCGACGACGTGGTAAGTGAGGATGCTGGTGAGCTTCTTCTTGTTCTCCGGTTTCACGAGCGTGTCGACCGTGCCGGCCGGCAGTTTCGCAAAAGCTTCATTCGTCGGCGCGAACACCGTGAACGGTCCTTTGCCCGAAAGCGTTTCAACCAATCCGGCGGCCTTCACCGCTGCCACGAGGGTGGTGTGGTCCTTCGATTTGCTGGCGTTCTCGACGATATTTTTGTTCGCCATCATCGGTGCGCCGCCAACCATCGGGTTTTCGGCGGCGAAGGCTGAAGCTGCTCCGAGGGCGAGCGTGCACGCAGCCATTGTAAGGTATTTTTTCATCATATTGCCCTGTGATCCGCAGGGTTATGAGGGTTGGATGCAGAAATCGTCCGCTGGCGGTAATTGAGAAACGGACGCTCGACGGCGAAGAAAAGCGCGGCGCCGACGACACCGCTGGACATAATCGCAAGCGTGATCCTGAGCATCGATGTCGGCGGAATCCCGCGCGGTTCACAGAACTTCGCGACTGCGTGCACGACCAATTTGTGACTGAGATAAACGCTGTAGGCGATGCTCGCCACGAACCCAACTCCAGGAACGCCGACGTGCGCAACCGACAGGCGCGAACTCGCGGCGCAGACGAGAAACATTGCCAGCCCGACCGCCAACAACGGAAACTGCCAGACGCATGTCGCGATCGTCAGCGTCTCGCCTTCGCCTAGATAAAGGGCGAAGCAGATCAGAGCGAGGCCTACAAGCCAGAGCCATCCGGCGCTCCGCTGCAGCGCCGACCACCAAGCGGGTCGCAACTTTTCAAGCGCGGCTAACGAGACACCGAGCACTAGCGGATCAAGCCGAGTCCACGTGGCGTAATAGATACACGGTTGGAATCCGTGAAAGGGAACCGCTCCATCCACTGCGAGCGACGAGGCGATCGTCCCGCGAAGCAAAATGCCACTGAGAATGATCGCCACCGCTACGCGTACTCCGCCACGGCCGAGCTTCCTTAGACCGACCAGAACGACAGGCAGCGCGAGATAAAACTGCGCCTCCACGCAGAGCGACCAAGCGTGAGAGAACGCAGTGCCGCCATGCAATCCGAGGTTTTGCGTAAAGGTCAGGAATTTCCAAAGTGGCGGAATCGTCGGGTACTCCCGCAGTGCCGCCCATCCGAAGTAGATCGCGACGATAACAAGATACGCTGGGAGAATGCGCAGAGCGCGCCGCCAGAAGAAACGGCGGACGTTGAACTGCGCACCGCGCGCGACCGAGCTGAGAAGTTGTCCCGCGATCAGATAGCCGCTTAGGACGAAGAATAGATCGACCCCGATCCATCCGAAACGCTGCACCTGACCAGGCAACGCAAAGCCGAAAAGCCCTGCGTGATAAAACAGAACCAGCAGAATCGCGACTGCGCGGAGCAGATCGAGGCCCGGCTGCCGCGCACGCGCCGCAAAGCGCGGATCGAGGGCGACCGCCGACGACTCTACCGAGTGCGACGTCAGGCGGACGCGAGCGCTGCTTCCACCGTCGGGAAGAGAAGAAAATATTGATCGAGGCGTGCGCTCTCCAGGATTGTGCGGACCGCCTCCTGCGCGCCGGCGAGCATGAAGACGCCGCCGTTATGCTCCAGGCTTTGCATCGCGCCGATCAGAACGGCGAGACCCGAGCTATCGACATAAGGAACCTCCGTCAGATCGACGACGAGCCGCTTCGGCTTCGAATCGACCATCGTGCGGAGCGACGCGCGAATCTCGGGAGCGACGTGCAGATCGATCGCGCCTTTCGGGGAGAAGACATTTGGATATTCAGGGTTGGACATGATGGAGTTCGCGAGCCGCCGACGATGACACAAACGCCCGACAGTGGTCAAAACATTGCTCAGACATTTGCTTCTTTGGTCTGCGCGCTGCGGTTATTTCGTAATCCATTTCGCGTACCAATCGAGATATCTCTTGTTACGATCAATCACGTAGCTCGGTTTCGTGACGCGATGGAATTGGCCGGGATAAATGACCAACTGCGTCGCTACGCCGAGGCTGCGGAGCGCCTGATACATCTGCTCGGTGTTCGGGAGCGGCACGTTAAAATCCTTCTCGCCGCAGAGGAACAGAGTGGGCGTTTTGATCTTATCGGCGTGCAGGAATGGATACGAAATTTGTATCCACGGGTCGGGATTCTTCCACGGCACGCCTAATTCCGCCTCGTAGTCGCGGGTGTATTGGTCCGTTCCGTAACCCGCGAGAACGTTTGCCATCGATGCGCCGCTGGTCGCCGCTTTGAAGCGTGTCGTCGAGGCGATGAGGTAATTCGTCGACATCCCGCCGTAACTCCAGCCGCCGACACCGAGCCGATCGGGATCAGCGACGCCGCGCGCCACCGCGTCGTCAACAGCGGCGAGATCGTCCTGCACATCGACGCTTCCCCAGGCGGCATAGATGCCCATCGCGAACTTCTCGCCGCGCCCGGTGGAGCCGCGCGGGTTCGGCAGGATCACAGCGTAGCCATTCGCGGCGAAGAGCTGCGCTTCGAAATTGAATTCGTTTGCGTACTGCGACTGCGGTCCCCCGTGTGGACGGAGCAACGCCGGAGTCTTCGCGCCCATTTTTTCGTCGACTGCATGAACGAGCAATCCGTGAACCTCGGTTCCATCCGGGCTGGCGAATTTCGTCTCTTCGACCTGGCCGAGTTTGAGCTCGCGCATGAGCTGATCGTTCTGATTCGTTAGGCAACGGAGCTGCCCGTTCTCGACCGCGAAGATCTCAAATGGCCGGTCTGGCGTACTCGCGCGCACAACTGTGTGGCTATTCGCTTTCGCGACGTTGTAAGCAGTGATCTTGCGTCGTCCGCCGGCGACGAGCGCGGGCACGCCTTCCGTCGTGCCGAAGCGAGCGAGCACTTCTGCGCCATCGTCTTCCATCACGCCAAAAAGCGACTTCCCATCTTCAGCCCACCACGGCTGCACGACATTGCGATCGAGTGAACGGGTGACGTAGCGCGGTTCGCCTCCGGCCGCAGGAATGACAGCCAGCGTGTGCACCGCGTAAGAGATCTTCTTCGGATCACCGCCGTGGATGTAGGCGATGGATTTACTGTCAGGACTCCACACCGGCGCGCTTTGCCAGTTCGGATCGGGATCGGACTCCGGCGTCGTGGTCAGCTGCCGTTCCTTCGCGCCGGTCTGTGCGCCGATGACATATACGTCCCAATTCTCTGTGCGATCGGGATCGTCACCGCGCTTGCTGGCGAACGCGATTTCCTTCCCGTCCGGCGACCACGCCGGCAGTACGTCGTCGTGTTTACCGGACGTGAGCGGCTCAATTTTACGCGTCGCGAGATCGAGTAGCTGCAGGTGCGAATAACGCTCGGTGAGGTAGCCGTCGATGTCCTGCTTGAACTGAAAACGGTCGATCACGAGCGGCGGGAGCGTCTTCTTCTCCTTCTCTTTCGCCGCGGGATCGCGCGGATCAGGGTCGTGCACTACGAGGACGATCCGCTTTGAGTCAGGCGCCCACGCGAAGTCTTCTACGCTCGCTTTCAACTCCGTGAAACGCTCCGCCTCGCCTCCACTGCTCGACATGATCCAGAGCTGATCGTTTTCGTTCTCGTCCGTCCGGCCGGAGATGAAGGCGATCCACTTCCCATCTAGACTCCAGCGCGGATGGACCTGCTTTTCTTTGCCGAAAGTCAGGGCGTTATTCTCCGAGCCATCCCAGCGCACCATCCACAGATTCGTGGCGCTCTTGTCCTTCTCGAGGTCGACAGTTTTGACCGTGTAGACAATCGCGTTCCCGTCCGGCGAAATCTGCGGCTCATCGACATCGCGAATCGCTGCTGAATCCTCCGGCTTCAGCAGCCGCGGCGACTGCGCGAAGGCGGTGTTGGCGAGGACGAGGGCGAACAGAGCGGCGCGGAGAGCGTTCATGCGCGGCGACGTTACGCAAAACCAGAAGCGATGCGCCAGTCTGATGCAGCGGCGCACACGCAACAGCGGCCATACTTTTCCGCTCCTGCGCACGCTGCTAGGCTTCCAGCGGATGCCGCACATGCGCCGTTTGTTTTCCGAGCGTTCGCATCTCTCGGGCGTCACTGTTCAGCTCGATCCGGTCGGCTACGGCGCTGGTATCATCACAATCGAACTCCACGCCGAGGATGGCGACGGCGGCGGCCATCCGCTGCGCACCGCGACGGTTCGAATGGCGACGCACGAAACTGGCGAAACGGAGCATGTGTATTGGGATCCAATTGAACGCTCGAAACATCGGGTCTTCTTCGTCGGCGCAACGCTTCCTGGCGTCACGAGCGCGAAGCCGCTACTGCTCGACGCGACGCTGATCCATTCCCAGCCGCAAGGCTACCAACCCTTCCCGCAGGCGCTGCTCTTCAGTCCGGTCAGCCAGTGCAATCTGAATTGCACCCACTGCATTTCACGACCGACGCGCGCGACGCTGCGCTTCGCCTCGGAGCCGACATGGGAGGCCGTCCGTCAGGTCACTCGCGGCGAGAACTTCGTGCACCTCGCGACCGATTACAGCGGCGGCATCCTGTTCGACGAGCGCCGTTACCCGGGAACACTCGCGCGGATCATTGCGCTCGACGCTGACTTCAGGATCGACACGCATGCTAATTGTCTCGACGGCAACATCGCGGAGATGCTGCTCGGGTCGCAGCTGCAGGAGATCAATTTTTCCATCGACAGCATGGATCCGGAAATCTACCGCACCATTCGACGCGGCAGCATCCCGCTCGCGGCGGTGCTGGAGAAGATCACGCGTTTCATGGCGCGCAAAAGAACACTCGGAAAAGAAATCCACACCGTCATTTCTTTCGTCCTGATGCGGTCGAACGCGTGGACAATCAAGCCGGCGCTTGCCTTCGCACGCGAGCACGGGATCGATCATGTCAACGTCGTGCCGATGCTCGCCTTTACCGAAGATATGCTGGACGAAATCTTCATCTGGGACGACGCAGGCTACGCCGCTCTCTATCAGGAGCTGACGGCGGAGGCCGCGCGGCTCGGCGTCGCGCTCGCGATGCAACCGCCAGTGCAGAACTGGCGGGAGGACGATATCCATGCGCCGTGCGAAGTGCCGTGGGCAACCGTCGCGATCACCGGCAACGGCGACGTCATGGCGTGCTGCATGCCCGGCACCGTGATCGGCAATCTCAACGACCAGAGCCTCCATGCGATCTGGAACGGCGCGGACTTCGCCGCGTTCCGCCTCCGCGTGAACTCTCCGAATCCGCCAGCGTCCTGCCGAAACTGCGGCATGGCCCGGGTGCGGAATAGTCGAAAGGCTTACGCGCCGGTGCGCTACGGGGGCGGTTCGTCGCCCTAGTGG
>JBHENE010000112.1:0-28531 GCA_046262215.1 Chthoniobacterales bacterium
ACGCTCGACGCACCGATCACCGCGACGACCGGTCAGAATTCCAGTCCGACGACATTCGGCGGTAACGGCGGAAGTGTGAATGCCGTGTCGAACGGAACAATCACGGCGTCGTCGCGCATCGAAGTATCGAGCAACTCCGGCCAGCGCCGCAGCGCGCGCGGCGGAAATATTCGGTTAACGAGCAATAAACTCACCGGCTCCGCCATTCGAGTGGCGAGCAGCGCGCAACTCGCTTCGCTCCTTGCTGCCGCAGCGCCGGGACCCGGCGGCGAAATTACCTTCCGCTCCGCTGGTGGCGACATCGACGTCAGCGGCACCGTCACGGCGGAACGCGGCACGGTTCAGATCGAGAACACCGGCGCGAACGGCCGCGTCACGTTAAACAACTCCACGATCAGTGCCGATGTCGTAAAGGCGCGGGCGTTCGGCGACAACGGCGTGCTCATCGTCGGCGGCGGGAGTATCTCGGCAGATTCGACGCTGAAACTTTATGCTGATGGCAGCAACGGCACCGTTTTGTTCAACGCCAACGTCAGCTTGAACGGCAACAGCACGAAGATCATTACCGGCAATACCGTCACGCTTTCGCCGAACGTGGTCGTTACGATCGGGGGCCCGACACCTGCGCAGGTTTACACCAACAACCCGAATTACACCGGCTTCGGCGGGAACAACACGAGCACCGGAACATTCGCTGGGGCCGGCGCGATCACGCAGCCGCGATCGGCTGCACCAGGCTACTAGAAGCCGATTCCCTCGTGGGGAAAGAACGTCAGCGGCAGACGGGATCGAAACGACGGAGCACGCGAACAGTCACAGCGCTCGCCCTTTAGCGGCGGTCTATGACCGCCGAATTCGGTCGATACAGACGCAATCCCCCGGCGGTCACAGACCCGCCGCTACAGGAGTTTTCTCGTAGATTCTAGTTCGCGCCCGACTTCGCCTCGGGTGGAGGAGCTTCTGCGGGCGCCGTCACATCGAGACCGCGACGCTTCAGCAACGGCGCAATCCACGGGTCGCGCCCGGTGAAATTGCGAAACAGATTCATGGCATCATCACTGCCGCCCCGTGACAGAAGGGTCGCGCGGAAGCGATCGCCATTCTCACGTTTCAAGCCGCCGTGTTCGTTGAACCACTCGACCGTGTCCGCATCGAGCACCTCACTCCAGATGTAGGAGTAATAACCGGCCGCGTAGCCCCCGGAAAAACTGTGCGAGAAGTACGGTGTGCGATACCGCGGCGGCACCACCGGCAGATCGGTGCCCGCTTTTTTCAGAGCCTGCGCCTCAAACGCGAGCGCGTCTTTTGGCACTTCGTCCGGCTTCAATTGATGCCATGCCTGGTCGAGCAGCGTAGCGGATAGATATTCGGTCGTCCTGAAGCCCTGGTTGAATTTCTCGGCCGCGAAGACCTTATCGAGCAGCTCCTTCGGCATCGGCTCGCTGGTCTGGTAATGCTTCGCGTAGTTCTTCAAAACCTCCGGCCAGTTCTGCCACATCTCGTTTACCTGCGATGGGTATTCGACGAAATCCCGAGGCACACTCGAGCCACTGAAACGCGGGTATTTCACGTTTGAAAACATCCCGTGGAGCGCATGACCGAATTCATGAAAAGCGGTCCGGCATTCGTCCCAAGTCAACAAGGTCGGCTCACCGTCCGGCGGTTTCGGGATGTTCAGGTGATTCGCGATGACCGGCTTCGTGCCGAATAGCTCGGACTGGCCGACATACGCGCTCGCCCACGCCCCGCCACGCTTCGAAGGACGCGCATAGTAGTCGGCAATGAAGATCGCGAGCGGCTTCCCGTCGGCTTCGAACACCTCGAAGACACGCACATCCGGCAGATAAACCGGGAGGTCTTTGCGTTCCTTGAAGGTCAGCCCGTATTCTTTGCCCGCGGCGTAAAACACTCCGTCCAGCAGCACGTGGTTCAGCTCGAGGTACGGCCGGATCTGCGATTCATCGAACGCGTAGCGCGCTTTTCGCACCTGCTCGGAGTAGAAATCCCAATCCCACGAGGCGAGCTGGAAGCCACCTTTCTGCTCGTCGATCACAGCCTGCATGTCGGCTATTTCTTTGCGCGCGTTTGCCACCGCTGGCGGCGTGATGTCGGCCAGCATTTTGTTCACGGTCTCGACATTCTTCGCCGTCTGATCCTCGAGCTGGTAAGCCGCAAACGTGGGGTATCCGAGTAGGTTGGCGCGCTCGGCACGAAGTCGCGCGATCCGAGTGACGACTTCGCGATTATCGAACTCGCCGCCTTTGCTGTTGCGCGTCAGCGAAGCCTCCATGATGCGCTGCCGCAGCGCGCGGTTCTTGAGCGACGCGAGGGGCGCCTGATTCGTTGTATTTTGCAGACGGATTGCGAACTTCCCTTCTTTCTTCTCGTCCTTCGCCGCGGCCGCTGCAGCTGCGATCGCGCTGTCCGGCAGACCATCGAGTTCCTCCCGTGTGTCGACGATTACGGACGAGGCATTCTTTTCCTTCAGCACGTTCTGCTCGAAGGTCGTCTGGAGTTGCGCCAGCTCAGCATTGATCGCGCGCAGCTTTGTCTTGTCGGCGTCGGAAAGCTTCGCGCCCGCGCGGACGAAATCCTTGTAGTAACGCTCCAGGAGATACGCGGATTGAGGATCGAGCCCCAGCTTGTCGCGCTGATCGTATAAACTCTGAATGCGAGCGAAGAGCGCCGCGTTCAACCGGATCGCATCCTGGTGCGCGGCGAACTTAGGCGAGAGCTCCTTGTCGATGCGCTGCATCTCGGGGTTCGTGTTGCAGCCGTTAAGGTTCGAGAAGGTTCGATTCGCACGCTGCAGGAGCTGACCGCTCCGTTCCATCGGCACGATTGTGTTTTCAAACGTCGGCTTGTCAGTCTGCGCGGCGATCTTCTCGACTTCTGCGATCTGCTCGCGCATCCCCTGCTCGATCGCGGGCTGGAAGTGCTCGTTCTTGATCTTGTCGAAAGGCGGGAACTGGTACGACAGCGTGCTCTGCTGGAGCAACGGGTTCGCGTCGGCCGGAGCAGCCGGTGATGCCGTCGGTTCAGCCCCGAAAGTCGACGCAGCGAGGATCGTGAAAATGAGAATCGAGGAGAGATGTTTCATTGTTGGAAGAGCAATGCCGACCCGACGGCAGAAGACGAAGTAACGACGGTGCGTCGCTCAGCGCAAATGACGCGGCTGGATCTAAAAAACGGCGCCTCCAACGATGCGGTCCGCTGACGACGCGAGCGCATCTGCCGCTCGATGGACTCTACTTCCTCGGTAGTTCGCGGAGCCGCAGCGAATCACAGATCGATTTTTGCCGCCAATCGGCCACACGCCTGCAGGCGCGTTACATCGGCACCGGCGGCGTGTAGTTGAGCGCTTTCGATGCGCTCACGCACCGGCCGCTGCCGTCGAATTTCACCGTCGCTGTGATGCCGCGGGTTTGCTCAAAGCGGCACGTCCAACCGCCGCCTGCCGAAGCAGTGGCTTTGACGTCCGCCACGCTGACCGGCGCAGGGCAGATTTCCGCCTCGCTAAGGAGCGAAATGATCGCTGCCGCCGCCGTCGCAGCCTCGGAAGCGTTCGTCACTTTAACCAGGCCGCGGTTGAAGTCGGTCGGGCTGCGGAACGGCTGCATCGCACCGTCCGGGCCGGCTTCCAAAGTTACCTTGAGCGAGTGCTTCTGGTGTTCCTCCATCGCTTTTGCATAGCGCTGCTGGGGACCTGGGAGCTGCGCGCCCGGCGGCACTGGCTTGCTCTTCCAGGTGAAATAGAAACGCTGATCAGGATAAGCCGCGCGAATCGCATCAGAGTCGATCCGCTGCGGCGGGCCGTCCCAATGGCTCGCAAGATCGGATGAACTCAGAAAGCTCTGGAATGCATTCAGATCGCTCTGCGGGACCGCGGCAGCCATCGGTTCAGCGTCCGCACGGGCAAAAGAGACTGTCGCGAGGAGCGCAGTAGCGAGGGAGAACATCAAAAGCTTTTTCGATTTCATAAGGAAAGTCAGCGAGGCGTGTCTTCACTCTCCGTCCGCGGTTCTTTACGGAAATTTCGGTCGACAGGAGATTCGTTAACCAATACGACGAGCCATGGCAAAGCTTAAATCGTCTAGGTTCCTCATCCGCTTTGTCTTAGCGCTGAGTGGAGCCTTCTTTCTCTCTGCGTCTCCGCGCACTCTCGCGCTCGACTGGGTGCCAGTCGGCTCCGCCCCTGCGATCAACGGCGGCGACGAAGGGATCACGAGCCCGGAAGGCGCGAACCCCATCGCGGGCGCGATCAACTCCTTCGCGCCAAGTGCGACTGACGCGAATTTGCTTTATGTCGTGACCGCAAACGGCGGCACGTGGAAGACGTTCAACGCGAAGGCTCCGTCGCCTAAGTGGGTTCCGCTTTCTGACAACAGCCTCCCGAGTCTCTCGCTCTCCGCGATCGCGGTCAGCCCGCTGGATCCGAATACGATTTTTGTTGGTGCCGGGCGCAGCAGCAGCCTCTCGTCGAACGGCGGCCTGCAGTTCGGCATCGGGCGTTCGACCAACGCCGGCCAGACCTGGACGGTCGTCGGAACAAATCTCGCGACTC
The DNA here is from genome assembly GCA_046262215.1 of Chthoniobacterales bacterium. Classification (GTDB taxonomy): domain Bacteria; phylum Verrucomicrobiota; class Verrucomicrobiia; order Chthoniobacterales; family UBA10450; genus JACCTI01. The sequence continues at coordinate 4,565 of JBHENE010000112.1, forward strand.
AAGACATTCGCAGCATCGTGCCAACGAAGATCCTCGAGGGCGGATTGCAGGTGGTGCTTGTCGGTGCGCCGACAGGCGTCTTCCGCAGTGTGGACGGCGGCGTAATTTACACGCAGATCAGCAATGGAATCCCGGCGGCGGACATCACCGATCTCGTGGGCGACCCGGGCGTGAACACCCGCTTCTATGCTGCGACTGGCGGGAAGATCTACAAGAGCGACAACACCGGTGTTTCCTGGATGGAAGTCTCCACCGGCGCCGGATTCACGGTGGTGCCGAACGCGCGCATCCTCCTCTCCGTCCACAACAGCAGTGGCGGCGATGTCGTATATGCAGCCGTCATCGATGCGGGCTCCCTCACGAACGTTTATCGGTCGGCCGACCAAGGCGCAAACTGGACGGCGCTGGGCGTTCCTAAACCAGCCATCTTTCCTGGGAAACAGGGTGATAGCCAGGGCGCGTTGCTCGCGGATCGCACCAGCCCGACGACGGTGTGGATCGCCGGCGATCGGCAGGTTGACGGCACCGAAGAGGGCGGCACCCAGCAGTTCCCGAACTCGTTAGGCGCAACTAACTACACGGGCAGTATCTGGCGTTACGTGAACGGCGCCTGGGAAAACGCAGCGGTGAACGGCGCCAATGGCAGCTCGCCGCACGCCGATTCGCGCGCCATGCTCTTCGATGCTGACGGCAACATTCTGCATTCCTGCGACGGCGGCATCTTCAAGCTGAACGACCCGAACGCGACGACGCGGAAATGGAGCTCGCTGAACGGCAACATCAGCTCACTGGAGTCGCACAACGCGACCTTCGATCCGATCTCGCGCGTCTTCCTTTGTGGCGCGCAGGACAACGGCGTCATCTTCCAAGTCTCGCCCGGCAACCTGATCTGGAATGTGCAGGCGAGCGGCGATGGTGGCCGCGTGGAAGTTGATTCGGATCAGGCGGCGCATAGCGGGACGTCCATCCGGTATAGCTCGAACCAGAACTTCTCGCCTTTCAATCGCCTCTCCTTCAACCCATCGAACGGTCAGGTCGGCGATTACACGACGGTGAAGCTCAACATCGTCTCAGGCCCGGGTGCGGGCGGGACGCTATCCGCGTTTGAGAAGCCGGGCTTCCTCCAGCCATTTGTCGTCAATCAGGTGGATCCGAAACGCCTGCTCATCGGCATTAAATATATCTACGAATCGCTCGATATGGGCGACAGCCTCGCCAACCTCGGGCTCGCGGACGCACCGCCGGCCGGTGGCAACCGCCCTCCGGCTCAAAGTGCCGCGAATGACGCGACGGTGGAGCAAGGGATCGTCGGCTATGGCACTTCCACCGGAAGCACGACGATGGCGTATGGTGGCCGGCTGAACGGCGCCGCATTTCCAGATGTGTTCTACGTCGCCGCCGGCAAACGCATCTCACATCGCGTCGCGATGAACGACCAGATCTCCGTCCTCTCAGCCTACCCTGGGGATAGCGTGCGCGTCCTCGCGATGGACCCGCAGAACTACAAGCGCATCTTCGTCCTCGATACGGTGGGTAAGGTCTTCACCTCCGTAAATGAAGGGGTCACCTGGACTGACATCACGGCGAACCTCGGTACCTTCACTGACAGCGTCCGGACCATAGAGATCTTCAACACCGATCCGACCTTCCAAAACGGCGTCCTCTATGCCGGCGGACTGAACGGCGTTTGGAAAATGGCGAGTCCTACAGGCAACGGCACCTGGGTCGCTGAGTCGGGCGGATTGCCGTCGAAGATTCTCGTTTACGACCTGCGTTACGACTATACCAGCAAGATCCTGACAGCAGGTACGCTCGGCCGCGGCGTTTACGGTCTCGGCGCGGTGCCGCCAGCTGTTTCGCCAACTCCAACGCCGTCGCCGACCGCGAGTCCATCGCCTACGGCCTCTCCTTCGCCGACCGCGAGCCCCTCGCCTTCAGCGAGCCCGTCAGCAAGCCCCTCACCATCCCCGTCAGCGAGCCCGTCCCCTTCGCCGAGCCCCTCACCTAGTGTCGGCCTGGTCGGCAACGTCTCGACGCGCCTCCCGGTTGGCCGTGACGATAATGTGCTGATCGAAGGCTTCATCGTCACCGGGGCGCAAGGCTCCTCGAAGAAGATCATCGTGCGCGCGATCGGGCCATCCTTGGTGCCTTTCGGTATCGCCGATGCGGTGCCGAATCCAACCCTCGAAATCCGCGATGCGAAGGACAAGATCGCAGAGAACGACAACTGGAAATCGACCCAAACTGGAGGGCAGATTACTTCTGACCAAGCGGGCGAAATTAATGCGAGCGGGCTAGCGCCAAGCAACGATCTGGAGTCGGCGATTATCGTGAACCTCGCGCCCGGTAGTTACACCGCGATCGTCCGAGGCGCGGATAACACTGTCGGCACTGGCGTCGTCGACGCCTTCGACCTGAGTGGCTCGTCGCCTGCCAAGCTAGCTAACATTGCGACCCGCGGTCTAATCCAGCCTGGCGATAAGCTGATGATCGCCGGTTTCATCATTCAGAACGCACCGGTGCGCGCCGTCATTCGCGCCGTTGGTCCATCCCTGAAACCGTTCGGAATCGATAATGCGCTCCCGGATACGACGCTGCAATTGCGCGATCAGAACGGTGCGATCGTGCGTGAGAACGACGATTGGCAAAATGATCAGCGACAAGAGCTCATCGATACGGGCCTCCAGCCCAGTAACGATCTGGAAGCCGCGATCGTCGCCACGATCCCAGCGGGCCAATACACCGCGCAGGTGCGCGGCAAGGGCGACGCGAGCGGCATCGGCGTCGTGCAGGTTTACTTCCTGCAGTAGCGAGAGTCGCTTACCGCCATCATAGCTTTCGGCGGGCACTACGAGAGAACTCGACGGTGCCCGCCGCGAAAGCTCTGGGATCGTCACGACTGAACCCGGCTCGCGGCAAAACAGCGAAAGCATTGTCAGGCCACATACGCCTGACTCTTCGCTGTCGATTGTTACTGAATGAACCGGATCGTCACTGGGTAGCGGTAGAACTTCCCGTCGCTCGCCTGGATCGCAGCGATGATTACGAGCACTGCGTTTAGCACCCAGAGAATCGCGAGGAAGACGAAGCCGACCAGCACCAGGCAAAAGACGGCAGCGACGGCGTTGTAGATCAGCATCGAGATTTGGAAGTTGAGCGCCTCTTTCCCGTGGGCATCGATCTCCGGCGATTCATCGCGCTTCATCAGCCAAACGATCAGCGGCGGGAGAATGTGCCCGGGAAAATGCAGAAAAACGCCCAGCAACGCGCTGGCGTGACAGAACGCAGTCCAGGTGCGGACGTTGCTAACTACGGGAGCGGGAACGAGCGGTGGCTGTGGATATGATGTTTCCATGGTGTCTAAAGAATAGATGCAGCGAGTTAGCGGGTTGGATTCAAAGAAATCCGGCGACCGGAGGTTCTCAACGGCAGAGTGCGCTTAGCTTCAACCGTTAAGGGCACTGCACCATCTTTGCCCCGCGACGATGTTGCGCGGGTTCATTGTGTAACGCGTCATTCGAAGTCAGTGTCGCCCTTCGGGTGGCAAAAAAGTAGGCCAGCCGCTCGCGCGCCAGTATTCGGGCAGCTACAAGGCCGCGAACCACCAATCTGTCGCAGATCGGTATTTCTTCTCTTTGAAAACGAACGACGACGTGCGCCCCGGAACTTTCAAAGCGCTGGTTTGCGCAAGGCGATTGAGGATTTCCTCAGTCAACCCGTCGACGAAGTACTCATTCTCCTTGTCGCTGCTCATGTTTACGAACGGCAGGACGGCGAGTGATTTCTCGTCAGCGCCCGCAGGCAAAGCTATCGGTTTCGGGGACTGCTTCTCGGTCGTCACTGCACGCTTTGCTGTTTGGAAAAGCAGCAGGGCGAGAGCCGCCACACCAAGACGACAATAATGGCTGTCAGCTTCCGACCGCTGTTCCTAGTGATTGATTTGATAGGTACGGCCTCCTCGGCGCGTACGATGCCTTCCGGCGTGATCGCAAAAGCCCCACGCGAGGATCACGGCAATCGGAACCCGACAGCTAGTGCCGCGATCGCCACCTTCATCACCCAGCCCGGCGCTTCGAAGGTTGGTAGGATGATTGACGCCGCTTGGATCAGTAGCCAAGCGACGACTGCATACGCACCGCGATCTTGTAAACGATACGCCGCTATAGCTCGGCGAAGAACTTGCCGGGGTTCATCGCTGCATCACTCTCGCCGGATCCATTCCGATTCGGCGCAGCACCGCAGCGAAGCGCGGATCGGAATGTATCGACCTGAATTCTGGTCGTATCGCCAGGCCTTCCAACGGTGCCGAATGTTCATCGGCCGCACGGTTAAGCCAGCGGAACGCTTCGTCCGGTTCACCGAGCGCGACGTAGATCGAGGCGATGGCGTCTCCGGCAAAGTATTTCGTCCGCGCCTGCGCAATGCACTGTTCGAGGATCTGTCTTGCCTCTGCGGTGCGGCCGGCTTTCGCATAAGTTACGGCAAGACCGGGGATTAGCTGGGCCGAGACATCGCGTTCTTTCTCGTAAATCGCGATCGCTTCCGGGAAGCGTCCCTGCTCGCGATAAGCGCCGGCAAGGGCGGACTCGAAATAACTAAACTCAGGATCGAGTTCGAGCGTCCGCTTTCCCTCCGTGATCGCCTGCTCGATTTCCCCGGCCGAAAGCAGCATGATCCCCACGAAGTTGCTGACGAGCGCCGACAACGGGTCCCCTTTGCGTGCCAGCTCAGCATGCGACAGAGCTCGGGTTTTGTCGCCTTGCGCACCGAACAACAAAGCCAGGAACATGTGCGCGGTCGCCGAGTTCGGATCGATCGCTAGCGCCTTGTTCAATTCTGCTTCTTCACCGGCGTAGTCAAAGTTAAGCGAACGCAAAGCTTCGCCTAAGTAGCCATGCGCATTCGCGTCCTGCGGGTCGAGGGCGAGTGCTTTCGTCGCGGCAGCCTTCACGGCGGGATACGCCTCCAGCGGCTTCACGTAAGCGTCGGCTAGCCAAAGCCACGCTGTCGCGACTCCAGTCCAGGCGCGTGCGAACTGCGGATCCTTCTCCAGCGCGGCCTCGAACAACGTCAGCGCCTTCCGCAAACTCTCTTCGTCACTCTTGTTTACGTAATACAGGCCCTGTAGATAAAGGTCGTAAGCCTCGGCACTTCGCTGACCGCGAATCGTTGGTGCGACCGCCAGCTTCACCTTCAACGCGTCGACAATCCTTCGCGTGATCTCATCCTGCATCGCAAACACTCCCTGGAACTCGCGATCAAAAGTCTCTGACCAAAGATGCACGCCATCGCGCGCGTTGATGAGCTGCGCGGCAATGCGGATGTGGTTCCCTTCGCGTCGCAAACTACCCTCGAGGATTGTTGCCACGCCCAGCTTTTGCCCGATCTCAGTGACGTCGGCGCTCTTACCCTTGAACGAGAATGCTGAGGTGCGCGCGACGACGCGCAGTCCATCCACTTTCGCGAGCGAATCGAGGATTTCTTCGCTGATCCCGTCGCAAAAATACTCCTGGTCCTTCGCCTGACTCATGTCCGCGAACGGCAGCACCGCGATCGACTTACCGGCTGCTGGGCTTGCCTCCGGCGGCCGATGCCGCACGCGATCGAACACCAAAACGCCCACCGCCAGAACGAGCACGGCGATGATCACCGCGTTGAGCGTGCGTGCAGTTGCGCGGTGCGGAGACTCGTTAGGCGTGTCGTCTGCGCGCACGATGCCTTCAGGCGTTATCTCAAACGCCCAAGCCAGGACAACGGCCACGGGAAAGCCCAGGACGAGCAGCAACACCACCAGCCGCACGGCCCAGTTCGGAATCTCGAAGAACGGGAAGACCTGCGTCGCGATCTGGATCAACAGCCACGCGACCACCGCGTAGGCGACTGCGACCTTGTAGACGTTGCGTCGCTTTAGCTCGGCGAAGAAGTTGCGTTGGTCGCTCATTGCGGTGGCGGCAGATCAAGTTTGCGGCAGAGCGACGCGAATCGCGGATCGGAATGATACGGCCGCAGAAATGGGGTCGTCAGTAAGCGGATCAAGCGCGGGTCGTGCAATGCGTATGCGCGGTCGAGCCATTCGAAGACTTTCTCACGTTCGTTGCGGTAGGCGTAGATGAGCGCAATCCGGAACGGCGCTTCCTCGCCGTGATCTTGAATAAAATGGTCAAGCGCGGCATCGGCTTCTTGTTTTCGGTCCGGCTGTGCGCCACACGCCAACGCCACCGCGAGATCGTGGAGCACGCCGGTCGGCTCGAGTTGCGCCTCGTGGAACGCGACCTCCGGCTGGTTGCGCAGCAACGCGAGTTCCACCAGCGCCAGGTGAAACTCCACAGCGCGCGGCTGCAGCTCGATGGCTTTGCGCAGCTCGCGCTCGGCTTCGTCGAAACGCCCGGCCGTTATGCACAGCACGGCGAGATTGCGGCGCCACAACGCAAACACAGGATCGGCCTCGATCGCTCGCTTCTGCAGGTCGATTGCTTCCTCCACACGGCCCTGGCAGAAGCGCAAAACCGCGAACATGTTCCCGCCCGTCCACGCCTCGGTAGCGGTGATCTTCTTCAGTTCAGCTTCGGCGGCGGCCAGATTCCAGTCGTTGATGTAAACGTAAGCGAGCGCGCCATGTGCCCGCTCCAGGTCCGGCTTCAGAGCGACCGCCCTTTTCGCCGCCTGCCGCGCCTGCTCCCATTCCTCCCTTCCCTTTGCGCCGCGCAGATACGCGATCTGCGCCCACGCCAGCGACTTATGCGCATAAGCTTCCGCATAATTCGGATCGCGCCTGATCGCTTCGTCGAAAAACTCGATTGCTTTCGTCAGCCCTTCGGGATTGCCAGTTCGGTTATAATACTCACCCTGCAGGTAGGCGTTGTAGGCTTCGACATTGCGATTGCTTGGCTGCGCAACTGCGAAGCGCTGCTCACCCAGCAGCGTCACCCGCAACTGATCGGCAACCGCACGTGCGATCTCGCTCTGCACGGCGAAAATGTCCTTCAGCTCGCGGTCGAACGTCTTTGACCAGCGTTGCGTCCGATTAGTCGTGTCCACCAGCTCGACACTGATGCGCACGCGATCGCCGGCTTTGCGGACGCTGCCCTCGAGCAGGTTCGCCACGCCGAGGGCCTCTCCAATTGTTCTGGAATCTCCACCTTTGCCTTTGAATTGGAACGACGAGTTGCGGCCGATGACGCGCAGCTCTGCGATTTGCGCCAGATCGTTAATCAACTCTTCGCTCACCCCGTCGGAGAAATATTCCTGTGCCGGATCGCCGCTCTGATTCGCGAACGGCAGCACCGCGACCGATTTCTCGCTCGCTCCATCACGCGCCGCCGGTGCGCTCGCGCTGTGCCGCCCGAGAAAAAACAAGCCGATCGAAAGCGCCGCCGCCAGGACGACAATGTAAATCCAGGCCCGATTTCGGGACCGCTGGCCCGGCGTCACATCAACGTGTTCGGTGCGCCTGATGCCTTCCGGCGTCAGCTCAAACGCCCACGCCAAAATCACAGCAAGGGGAAAGCCAAGCACGACCGTCATCACAACGACCTTCATTACCCAAGCCGGCGCTTCGAAAGTTGGCAGAAGAATCGAGGCCGCTTGGATTAAGAGCCACGCGGTTACCGCGTAAACGACAGCCACCTTGTAGACATTGCGCCGCTTTAGCTCGGCGAAGAAATTGCGCGGGTTCATTTCGGAACCGGAAGCCGGATCTTTTTGCACAGAGCCGCGAAGCGCGCATCAGTTTCGTACGCTCTCAAAAATAGATCAGCGCGGAGTCGGATTAGTCGCGGGTCGTGCAGCGTGTAGGCACGTTCGAGCCACTCAAAAACCTTATCGGGCTCCTTGCGATGAGCGTAAACGCCCGCGATGCGAAACGGGATTTCTTCTCCATGTGCCTCGATCAAGGCTCTTAAAGCAGCGTCGGCCTTTAAACTGTCTCCACTTGCGGTCTGCACTAGCGCAATCGCCACGTCGTGTAATGTGCCGGGAGGTTCCGATTCGGACTCACGCAGCGCCAGGTCGGCCTCGTGCCGGCAAAGGCCAGCTTGGACCAGGAGGAGATGCACACCGGACGCTTCCGGTCGCAGCTCAACCGCCTTTCGCAAGACTGACTCAGCCTCGTCATAGCGCTCCGCGTCCAGCAGGGCCGAACCGAGACTGAATAGGAAAAGAGAATTAACCGGATCCGCCGCGATCGCTTGTTTTTCTAACTGAATCGCCTCTTCTTTGCGGCCCTGACAAGCCCGCACAATCGCTAGCACATGGGTGACGTTGGGCGTGTTATCGTTGGCGCGCATTAACTCGGCTTCTGCCGCCGCCAGGTCCCAGTCGGCATTGATGTGAACGTAAGCGAGCATCGAGTGGGCACGCGGGAGCTTCGGCGTAATTGCGAGTGCTGCTTTTGCCGCCACGCGCGCTTGCTCGAATTCATCCAGCCCTCTTACACCACGCAAGTAGCCGATTTGACTCCAAGCGAGTGACTTCAGGGCGTAGGCCTCCGCATAGCGAGGATCGAGACGAATCGCGGCTTCGAAAAACGCGACCGATTTGGTCAGCCCTTCAAGGTTGCTTGACCAAACGTAGTAAGCGCCCTGGAGGTAAGCGTTATACGCCTCGACGTTTCCGTTACTCGGTCGCCCCGTGGCGACAACTTCGCCGCCGAGCAAGGTGACCCGGAGTTGGTCGGCGACCGATTTTGCGATCTCTTCCTGGACGGCAAAGATGTCCTTTAATTCGCGATCATAGGTCTGTGACCAGCGCTGGCTCCCATCTGCCGCGTTCACAAGGTCGACGCTGATCCGCACCCGATCGCCCGCTTTGCGAACGCTTCCCTCTAACAGGTTCGCGACGCCGAGGGCCTGACCGAGAGCGCGTGAGTCGTCGCTCTTGCCTTTAAAGTGAAACGAGGAGTTGCGCCCGATTACCCGCAGCTCGTGAATCTGGCCGAGCCCATTAATCAGTTCTTCGGACAGCCCGTCCGAAAAATATTCCTGCGCAGGATCGCCGCTTTGATTGGCGAAGGGCAGCACCGCGATCGATTTGTCCGTGATGTTCGATCCATTCGCGGCGCCACTTTTAGCGGTGAAGCGACCGAGGAAAAACAACGCGAGTGACAGCACCGCGCCGATAAAGACCACGTAGATCCACGTGCGACTGCGGGATTGTTGCGGCCGCGTCTCGGTGTGTTCCGTGCGCTGAATGCCTTGCGGCGTCACCTCGAATGCCCATGCAATGACAAGTGCGATCGGAAAGCCGAGGACCACGAGTAGGACCGCCAGCCGCACCGCCCAGTTGGGAATGTCGAAAAACGGAAAGACCTGCGTCGCAATCTGGATGAGCAACCAGCCCACGACGGCGTAAGCGACCGCGACCTTGTAGACGTTGCGCCGTTTCAGCTCGGCAAAGAAGTTTCGGTCGGCCACGGCCTAGTCGTAGGTGGTTTTCGGCTCCGGGCCGGCGAGGATCTTTTGGAAACGCGGGTCGCTCCGCAATGGGTCCCACTGCCAGCGATGTCGCAGATCTTGCAGGGTGATGTTCGCTTCGTTCAAATCAGAGAATGGCACACTCAGCAATCGTTCGATAAGCGGGATCGCCTGATTGGGCTCGCCTGATCGGGCATAGACGAGCGCGAGCACCCCGCTGAAGAGCGCGCCGTCGAGATGATCGCGCGACTCGGGGCGAAGCTCGACCGCGCGGCGTGCCTCGCGGATCGCATCATCCTTCCGCTCGAGGTAGGCGTAGAGCAGCGCCAGTTGCGCGCGACGAAACGGTTCGAGCGGGAGGCTGGCGACTTCCGCCTCGATGGCAGGCAGTGCATCCTCGAAGAAGCGCCGAGCGTCGGACGCCCGGCCGCGAGCGAGCGCAATCGTGCCGAGCAACTGACTCTTCGGCACCGGGGCGCCGAATTCACCGAGAACTTTCTCGGTGCGGCAAGCGGCGACCGCGGCTTCAGCGGAATCGAAATCCCGATTCGCGAGTGCTGCGTCCCAGCGCGCGAGTGTGATGTCGCCACCCGGATCGAAGCTGCTGGGAATCGCAGCCAAGGCTGAAAACAAAGGGGTCAGATCTCCTTTGGCCCAGAAATCGACATACGCTGCTTGGACTCGGATGACCGCCGAATCGGCCGCCAGCGCGACGGCACGTTGGGCAGCGCGAGTGGCCGCGGTCCAGTCACGCAAATTGCAGAGCGTGCGCATATACTCGTGGGCGATCGCGGCATTTCCTGGGTCAACGTTGAGCGCACTTTCCAATCCTACGCGCGCCTCTTGCCAGCGGCCTTGCCGACGTCGGATGTAGGCAATATCTGCGATGACGTCCGCATTATTTGGCAGGAGCCGTCGCGCATTTTCCAATTCGAATAATGCGCCGTCGTAATCCTTGTCGATCCAGTAAAGGCACATCCCGCGCGCGTGATGCGCGTCGGCCAGATCGGGCTTGAGTCGGAGCGCTTCGTCGGCCTCCGCGCGCGCTCGCGCCGCGACCTCCGCAGTCGGCAGATAGTCGAGGTAAGTATGCGCTAGCACACTCGCCAACCGGGCACGCGCGACGGCAAATGTCGGATCCAACCCGATCGCCTTCGTGTAGAGCTCGGCCGCGCTCTGCTCATCTTCCAGCAAATCACTGGGACGCTCGGAGTACTCGTTCGCGCGCAAATAGAGGACGTACGCCTCCGGATTTTGCGTCGGTTTCGTGCTCACGCGCGCTTTCTCTTCCGGACTCAGCGCGGCGCGTAATTCGTCGGCGATACTCCGCGCAACTTCGGCTTCGACCGCAAAGATATCCGCGAGCGAACGGTCGTAGCTTTGCGCCCAGACATGCGCGTCCGAATCGGCGCGGATCAGCTGCACGTTGATGTGCACCTTGTCAGCGGCCTTTTGCACGCTGCCTTCGAGGATGTGCGCAACGCCGAGTTGCTTCGCGATCTCCGGCAGATTTTCGGGCGAAGCCCCGTAGCGCGCCGTCGACGTGCGCGAGATTACCTTCAGCCCGCTGATCTTCGCCAGCGAAGTGAGGATTTCATCCTGAATGCCGGAGGCGAAAAACGCATTCGCCTTGTCATCGCTCAGGTTCTCAAACGGCAGCACCGCGATCGACTTATCGGAAGAGGCGGGTGCTGCCGGTGCCGACGGCCGGCTCGCGCGTCGGTCTTTGGCGCTGCCGTTATTCCCAGCGGCTTTCCGGCCGAGGAGCTGGAACGCCAACAAACCCGCAGCGATTAGCCCCACGATCACGGTCACCACAATGAGCCGCCGGCCAGTCTTACGCGCGATCGATTTCGTAGCCGGCACTTCTTCGGTCGGCACGATCCCGCTCGGCGTCAGCTCAAACGCCCACGCCAGGATCAGCGCGATCGGAAAGCCGGAAAGGATCGCCGCGATGAAAACTTTCATCACCCACGCCGGCGCCTCGAAAGTTGGGAAAAGAATCGACCCCGCCTGGATGAGCAACCACGCCACCACCGCGTAAGCCACTGCGATCTTGTATACATTCCGCCGCTTCAGCTCGGCGAAGAAGTTGCGCTGGCTCACCGCGGATCCTCTCCGCACAGTTTTTGGAAAGCGGGCTCGGAGCGCAACGGGTCCCACGTTCGATCGATCTCCCGCAGGTTTCCCGGTGCGCTCTTATACTTCTGCGTTGAGGTGCGTGAAATGACTTTGAGGTCGGCGATCTGTGATAGTCGCGTCAAAACTTCATCCTGGATCCCGTCAGCAAAGTAAGCGTTGGCTTTCTCTTCACTCAGGCTTTCAAAGGGCAGCACCGCGATTGATTTCTGCGTTGTCTCGCTCGCAGATCGCCCTACTCCCGACGGCGCGCTGTATCTTCCCAGAAAGAACAGACCGATCGACAACGCTACGCCGATGGCAGTGACATAGATCCACGCGCGGCTCCGTGAGACCGGCTGTTTGCCCGCGACGTTTTCGGTTCTCCTCAGTCCTTCCGGCGTTAGCTCAAACGCCCACGCAATGACCACTGCGATGGGAAAGCCGAGGACCAGGAGTAGGACCACCAGCCGAACCGCCCAGGTTGGAATGTCGAAGAATGGAAAGACCTGCGTCGCGATCTGGATGAGAAGCCAGCCGACGACGCCGTACGCGACCGCTACCTTGTAGACATTGCGGCGCTTCAGTTCGCGAAAGAAATCCATCGGACGGCTCGGACGTTCGATGTCGTAGCGGATTCTCGCGGTTGAAGCGAGCGTAACGGCAACAACAAACGCGCGCCGAGAACCATTCCTCATCAGCCGCCGTCGTTGGTTTAAACGGAATTGACCGTGACTTCCGCATTCGCTAAAAAGCGGATCGGCCGCGTGCGTGCGCTGCGCACAAACCTTAACGAAAAGGAAAACCCCATGAAAAAGTGGTTCTTCGATGCTGATTACCTGCAAGCGTGTAACTGCGACTACGGTTGCCCGTGCGAATTCTCCGCGCCGCCCACGACTGGCTCGTGTCACGGCGTCGGCGTGTGGAAGATCGAGAAGGGCGAATACGATGGGCTCTCGCTCGATGGGCTCGGCCTCGGGTTCGCGGCTATGTGGCCGAAAGCGATTCATGAGGGGAACGGCAGCATCTGCCTGTTCGTAGATGAGAAGGCTTCGCCGGACCAACGCGCCGCGCTGCTCACGATCGGCTCCGGCGCGGCCGGCGGTCTGCCGTTCGAGATCCTCGCCACGACCTTCAGCAAGCTGCTCGAGCCGCGTTTCGTCCCGTTCGAATTCAACCTCGATGGGCTGCAAAGCTCAGCGCGGCTCGGCGATCAATTGCGCATCGCACTCGAGCCGATCAAGAACCCGGTCACGCGCGAGCCCGAGCAAGTGACGCTCAATCACGGCACCGGCTTTATTTTCCAAACCGCTGACTGCGCCTCCGCGCGGGAAGGATCGGTTAATCTCGACGAGATGAGCTTTTCCTATCCTGACAAGGCCGGCTTCGTCGCGCGCATCCACTACGGGAACTGAGCGGCTCGCGATGCACGCGGACTCTGCCGGCCTGGAGCGCGAGCGTTGGATCATCGGGGCGGCGCTCCTCGCAATCGCGGCCGCGGCCTGGGCTTACATGATTCATGAGGCCCGCGGGATGAATCTTCTCGGCGTTTGTCACTGTCTCGGCATGCCGATGGGCGACGCTGCCGGTGCGAACTGGTCTGCCGGCTCGCTCCTTCCGCTCGGCCTGATGTGGGCCGGGATGATGGTCGCGATGATGTTGCCGAGCGCGATGCCGATGATTCTCACGTTCGCCGCCGTGAGCCGGAAGCGTCGCGAACAGCAGCGGCCCTACGTTTCCGTCAGCATCTTCGTGGGGGGATATGTCGCGATCTGGTCCGCCTTCAGCGTGCTCGCCGCGCTCGCGCAATGGCTTCTCCATCGACAGGCGCTGCTCTCGCCCGCGATGGCCAGTACGAGCGTCTGGCTCGGCGGCATCTTGTTACTCATCGCCGGCCTCTTCCAATTCACTCCGCTCAAACACGCGTGTCTCACCTACTGCCGCACGCCCTTGGAATTCATCATGACGCGCTGGCGCGAAGGCGCTCGCGGAGCGTTCCGCATGGGTGTGGAGCACGGCGTCTTCTGCACCGGGTGCTGCTGGGCCCTGATGGCTGTGCTGTTCGTGACCGGCGTCATGAACATCCTCTGGATCGCAATCCTCTCGTCCGTCGTCGCGCTCGAGAAACTGTTGCCGCGTGCGAGAGCGCTGAGCATTGCGATGGGTATCGTGCTGACGTTGTGGGGCGTCGCAGTGATTGTGCGCGGCGGTTTATAGCTGGCAATGGCTCAGCGATCCTCGCTCAACACAAACTGGGTCTCTTCGCTGTCCTTGAACTTCGCGTAGCTGTTCCCGCAGCGGCCCATCGAACTCTACGCCGCCGCGAATTTGGCGAGACGACGAGCGATCATGCGACTGCCGTGCCGGTGCAACGCGTTGTGCGTTACCGCGCGAGCTCGAGTATCCCAACGCATGAGCGTCATCAACGCGAAGAAGGTTCGCGGGCGCGCGGCTCCGGTTCGTCCGCAATACGGAAGCTGCAGCTGCACCTGCGCTCTAGCTTTGCGCGGCACGCATTTACGTTGAACTGCGGCGAAACGTTTCGACGTTACGCGATGCTCTCCCCGCGCTTTGTTTGCACGCTCGTTCTTGCTTTCGTTTGCTGCGCCGCGTCTGGCGCTGAAACTCCGAATCGCACCGGCGGCTTCGACCAGAAGCTTTTCGGCGGCATGAAGTGGAGACAGGTCGGCCCCTTCCGCGGCGGGCGCGCGGACGCGATCGAAGGCGTGCCGGGCGAGCCGAACACCTACTACTTCGGCGCGGCGTCGGGCGGTGTTTGGAAGACGACGGACGGCGGCGCGAACTGGTTCCCGGCATTCGACAAGGAACAGGTCGCAACGATCGGCGCCATTGCGGTCGCGCCTTCGGATCACAATGTCGTCTACGTCGGAACCGGCGAGCCGAACATGCGCGGCAACGTCACCTGGGGCGGCGGCCTATATAAGTCAGTCGACGCGGGTAAGACCTGGAAAAACATCGGGCTAAAAGACGCGCGGCAGATCGGCGCGATCGTGGTGGATCCGAAGAACGCTGACGTCGCGCTGGTCGCGGCGTTCGGGCATGCATTCGGACCGAATCAGGAACGTGGCGTCTTCCGCACGACCGACGGCGGCAAGACCTGGGCGAAGACGTTGTTCAAAGACGAGAACACCGGGGCGATCGATGTCGCGATGGATCCGCACAATCCAAATGTCGTCTTCGCGGCATTGTGGCAGGCGCGCCGGCAGCCGTGGAATTTCTCAAGCGGCGGGCCGGGCAGCGGCCTGTATCGCTCCGATGATGGCGGCGTGACCTGGAAACAATTGCAGGGTAACGGGCTGCCCGATGAGATGCTCGGTCGCATTGGTCTCTCGGTGTCGGGCGCGGACTCCAGTCGCGTTTACGCGATCATGGAAGCGAAGGAAAAAGGCGGCATCTACCGCTCAGACGATGGCGGTGAAAAGTGGACCCGCGTGAATGACGACGGCCGCTTCCGCCAGCGCGCCTGGTATTTCAGCAAGGTCTACGCGGATCCGAAATCGCCTGACACCGTTTACGTGCTCAACACCGGTGCGTTCAAATCAGTCGATGGCGGCAAGACGTTCAATCTCCTGCCGGCGCGTCATGGCGATCATCACGGGCTCTGGATTGATCCGAACGATCCGAACCGCATCGGCAACGCCAGCGATGGCGGCGCGATTGTCTCGTTAGACGGCGGGAAGAGCTGGACGACGAATGGCAACCAGCCGACCGCGCAGTTCTACCACGTCGCAGTCGACAACGCGTTCCCGTATCACATCTACGGCGCGCAGCAGGACAACTCGAACGTGCGCATCGCGAGCCGCACCGACAGCGGCATCATCGAGCAGCGCGATTGGTCGCACGCGGGCGGCGGCGAGTGCGGCTTCGTCGTGCCCGATCCGCGCGACGCGAACATCATCTACTCGAACAGCGAAGGGTTCATCGTCCGCTACGATAAAGCGCGCGAGCAGGGACAGGACGTGAGCGTTCTGCCGCTCGATAATTCCGGTCACGGCGCGGCCGACAACGCACATCGCTTTCAATGGGTCTCGCCGCTCTTCCTCTCGCCGCACGATCCCGACACGATGTACACCGCGGGCGAAGCGGTTTTTAAGTCGAGCGATCAGGGCCACACCTGGAAGCAGATCAGCACCGACCTGACGCGGAACGACAAGTCGAAGCAGCAACCGAGCGGCGGACAGATCCAGCTCGATATCACTTCCGTCGAATACTACGACACGATCTTCGCGCTCGCCGAATCGCCGAAGCAACGCGGCACGATCTGGGCCGGCACGGACGATGGTTTGATTCACCTAACGACGGACGACGGCGCGCATTGGGCGAACGTCACGCCGAAGCTTTTGCCGGAATGGAGCACCGTCGATCTGATCGAAGCTTCGCCGCATGACGCGAACGCCGCCTACGTCGCGGTCGATCGCCACCGCCTGGACGACATCAAGCCGTACATCCTGAAGACAGCGGACGCCGGCAAAACGTGGAGCGCGATCGTGAACGGCCTGCCGGAAGGCGCTGTCGTGCATGCGGTGCGCGAAGATCCGAAGCGCCGCGGGATGCTCTATGCCGGCACCGAGCTTGGTGTGTTTATCTCATTTGATGACGGCGCGAACTGGCAGCCGTTGCAGCTGAATCTGCCGGTCGCGCCCGTGCACGATCTCGTCGTGAAAGATGATGATCTCGTTGCCGGCACGCACGGCCGCGCGTTCTGGGTGCTCGATGACGTGACGCCATTGCGCCAGCTCACCGCGCCAGTCGCACAAGCAGATGCCACGCTCTACCAGCCGCAGACCGCGCTGTTGCTAAACTACCCGAACGAGTTCGATAAACGCCAGCCCGTCGGCGAAAATCCACCGCCTGGAGCGATCATCGATTACTACTTCAAGGCTGCGCCGAAAGACGAGGTGACGATGGACATCCTCGACGCGAAAGGGCAGCTCGTGCGGCATTTGTCGAACAAGGAGAAGAGGGACAACGACCAGCCAGAAGAATGGCCCGATCGCGTAAAATCCGCTAAGACCATCCCGGCCGAGGAAGGGATGAATCGTTTCGCGTGGGACCTGCGCTACGAAGATCCGGTGCAAACGCCCGGTGCGTTCTACAGCGGCGAAGGCCCGCGTGGGCCGAAGGTAATGCCAGGCGATTACCAGGTGCGGCTCACCGTTGCCGGTAAAACGCAGACGGTGCCGTTGCACATCGTGATGGACCCGCGCGTGACCGCTACGCCCGATGCACTGCAGGCGCAGTTCGACCTGAACATGGAGACGCGAGATCAGATCTCGCGGTTGCACACCGCCGTGAATGAAATCCGCGATCTCAAGGCGCAGCTGCACGAACTGCACAAGAAGTTCGCCGAGGACACGCGGGTCAAGTCGGTGCTCGACCGCGCTGACGATCTCGACAAGCAGATGTCCGCAGTCGAAGGGCAGCTGATTCAGGTGAACATGAAGAGCTCGGAGGGAAACCTCGTCTTCCCGAACATGTTGAACGAGCGCTTCGACACCTTCAGCCACGCGATCGACGGCGCGAACGCCGCGCCGACACAACCGCAACACGACGTCTTCACCATGCTGAGCACGCGGCTCGACGAACAGCTGCAGAAGTGGACGCAATTGAAGACCGACGCTGTCCCTGCGGTCGCGAACGCCATCAAGCAACTCGATCTGCCGGCGCTCTCCGTCCAGACAAAGAGTGGCATCACAACGTCTTTGCCCTAACGAGTAAATGCTCGGCAACTGCCGCCGACCACCATGGTTTATGGCTGCTTTGACGCCGGCATCAGCTGCACCGATCTAGCTATGCGCCGCCTCTTTCCGATCTTCGCTCTGTTTCTCGCGCTCACCGCTCGCGCGGAGATTAATCCCGAGTGGACGACGCCGCTGCCGCCGTTCCAGATTGCAGACAACCTCTACTATGTCGGCAGCCAGGACCTGGCCGCATACCTCGTCACGGCGGCGGGCGGGAACATCCTGATCAACGCCAACCTCGAAACTTCGCCGCCGCAGATTCGCGCGAGCGTGGAGAAGCTCGGCTTCCAGTGGGCGGACACGAAAATCCTGCTCAACAGCCAGGCGCACTTCGACCACCTGGGCGGCGCAGCTCAGATCCTGCGTGAGACCGGCGCGAAGAACATGGTGATGGAGGGCGACGCCGACGTGGCCGAAAGCGGCGGGCGGACCGACTTCCTCGCAGACAGTAAGTCCGTGCCGCCGTATGCGCCGGCGAAGGTCGATCGCGTATTGCGCGATGGCGATACGGTCGAGCTTGGCGGCGTTAAGCTCACGGCGCACAAGACCGCCGGCCACACCCGCGGATGCACGACGTGGACCTTGCGCGTCCATCTCTCCGGTGAGCCGGCCGATCGCTTGCGCAACGTAGTCATCGTCGGCGGCGTGGGCTTCTGGTCGGACTTTCGCTTTGTCGATCGCGGCGAGCAGAAGGCGTCGTATCCCGGCATCGCGGAAGATTTCGCGCGCACGTTTCGTGTCTTGCAGTCGCTCCCGTGCGACATCTTCCTCGGCGCACACGGCAGCTACTTCGACCTCCAGCGCAAGCTCCCGCGCCTTGAAAAGGAAGGCGCGCAAGTGTTCCTCGATGCCGCCGGCTATAAGGAGTTCGTCGCGAAAGCGGTGGAGCATTTCGAGACGGAGCTGAAGAAGGAGCAGGAAGCGGCGGCGCACTAACGCTTCGCCGAGAAATTCCGTGGCGGACGGCGTGCGCCTCTGATTTAGTACGAGCATCGCAAATCTGATGGCCGGCGGTCGAATCACCAACCAGGAAAAGGAATCGCTCAGCGTCTATGTGGGCGTCGGAGTGTTCGTGCTGCTCGTGCTGGTCGGCGTCTTCTACTTCTTCTTCATCGGCAACAAAGAGGTCGCGCAGGTGACCGGTTTCGACCCGAACCGGCCGGTTCCCACCGACGAGATACTGCGTCGTCGCCTCGGCCCGGACACTTACACCGTCGTGCGCGAAGGTCGCACCGAGAGGGCATTCCAAAACAAGTATTGGAATGAGGTGCGCCCAGGCATCTACGTCGACATCATCACCGGTGAACCGCTGTTCTCTTCCGTGGACAAGTACGATGCGGGCATCGGCGTGCCTTCGTTCGCGAAGCCGATCTCGAACGATCTCCTGGCCGAGAGCATCGACACGAGATTCGACATGCAACGCACGCAGCTGCAGGCGAAACGAAGCAGGGCATATCTCGGCCATCGCTTCGATGACCCGAACTCGCCGAGCGGCCGGCGGTACTCGATCAACTCCGGCGCGTTGCACTTCATTCCGGTGGAACAAATGAAAGCGGAGGGCTACGAAGCATACCTGCCGCTGGTGGAGAAAAAATAGCCCTGCGCTCGGCTAACGGGACCCAGACGTAGCCACAGACATGCATCGTTCTATGAAAGCCGTCGCGATTACGGCTCTGCTCCTATGCGCGGTGCGATCGGGCGATGCCCGCGTGGATCGGGTGGAGATTCTCAATCGCGCGGATGTGCTCGGCGGTAAGGCGTTCGGCGACGCGGGCGCTTACGAGAAGGTGGCCGGAAAGGTCCACTTCGCGATCAAGCCGGAGACGGCGGCTAACAAGTCGATCGTCGATCTAGCGCAAGCGCCGCGAAATTCGTCCGGCGAAGTGGAGTTCGTCTCCGACTTCTACATCCTGCGGCCGAAAGAGGCGACGCGCGTGAGCGGCTCGGTCTTGCTCGAAATCCCGAATCGCGGCGGGAAAGGAATTCTCGCGATTATGCAGGGCGGGAAAGGGTCGCGCGATCCTTCGACCGAGGAGGAATTCGGCGACGGCTTCTTGATGCGGCGCGGCGTAACGGTGGCTTGGCTCGGGTGGCAATGGGATGTGCGCGAAGACGCGAACATGATGCGAATGCAGGCGCCGGTCGCGCATGAGGCGGATGGTAAACCGATCACCGGATTAGTGCGCGCGGACTTCGTGCCTAACGAAAAGATGCCGGAATATCCGCTCGGGCATCTCATCAGCGGAAGCATTGGCGGCACGGAGTACGCGTGCTCTGATCTGAACGATCCAGCAAATCTCCTCACGGTGCGCGATGCCCCGATGGCGGCGCGACGGACGATTCCCCGCGGCGGATGGCAATTCACGGGCGACCGTCGCGCCATTCGGCTGAATGGCGGGTTCGAGCCAGGAAAAATCTACGAGGTTGTTTATTGCGCGCAGGATCCGGTGATCGCGGGCGTAGGCCTAGCGGCGGTGCGCGATTTCGCGTCTTACCTAAAGCAGCCGGCTAATGAGCTCGTCGCGGCGCAGCGTGTCTACGCGCTCGGCATCTCGCAGAGTGGACGCTTCCTGCGGCATTTCCTGCGCGAGGGGTTCAATGCCGATGAAGCGGGAAAGCGCGCGATTGATGGGATGTTCATCCACGTCGCCGGCGGCGGGATCGGCAGCTTCAATCATCGCTTTGCGCAACCGTCACGCGATGCGCAGCCGACAACAGCGCTCTTTTATCCGACTGATTTGTTCCCCTTTACAGACGCGCCGCAAACAGACCCGGAGAGCGGACAAACCGCTGGTCTGCTCGACCGGGCAAAGGCAGGGGGCGTCCTGCCGAAGATTTTCTACACGAACACTTCGTATGAATACTGGTCACGCGCCGCGTCGCTCATCCATACCTCGCCCGACGGCAAACGCGATGTCGCGCCGATGGAGAACGCGCGCATCTACTTGCTGGCTGGCTTGCAGCATTTTTCCGGGCAGTGGCCGCCGGTGAAGGATAACGAGCGTGGGCTGGCGAGCGCGAACCTGCCGAACCCGAATCCCGTGCGGTGGTTCTGGCGAGCACTCTTCGTGGCGATGGATGACTGGATACGCGATGACAAAGAGCCGCCCGCGAGTCGCTATCCGAAGATCGCGGACGGGACACTCGTTAGGCGCGACGCTTTGAAGTTCCCAAAGATCGCGGGAGTCGAACTGCCGCAGCGCGTCCACGAAGCGCTCCGGCTCGACTTCGGACCGCAGTGGAAGAAGCGCATCATCACGAAACAGCCGCCCGGTGTCGGGCGTCCTTTTCCGGCTTTGGTGCCGCACGTCGACCAAGACGGAAATGATCTCGGCGGCGTGCGTCTGCCCGAGCTCGAAGTTCCCCTTGCGACTTACACCGGCTGGAATCTGCGCGATCCAAAGACAGGGATGCCTAACGAGCGGGTGAGTTTTTTAGGTTCGTTCTTTACATTGCCGAAGATCAAAGCTGATGCAGGCGCAGCCGGCGATCCACGCGAGGCGATTGCCGAGCGGTATCCGTCCCGCGAGGAATACGTCGGGAGATTTCGCGAAGCGGCGAAGAAGCTCGCCGACGATCGCTTCATTTTATGCGAGGACGTCGACGCTCTGGTCGCGCGAGGTGGTGACGAATGGGATTATGTCACGAAGTAGCGTCTTCTGACGCTGTGCGCATCGGCTAAATCCATCCAGGATGGAGCCGACGAGGTTGCCAGTTCCGTTTCAAGAGTGCCGTCACGCTGACGGCGTAATTATTATGAAACGAATTGCTCTATCTCTACTCTCCCTCTGCGCGATCGGCTCCTCTGCCTTCGCCGCGGACAAAACAGCTACTGCTTCTCCGGCGGCTGCCGATAACACGGCGCTGAATTCACGCGACCGCTCGGGCCAAACCAAGACGTCGGGTGATCAGTCAAACAAAAACGCTGACATCCAAGTCACTGCTGCAATTCGGCGGGCCGTAGTCGGAGATGGCTCCCTCAGCATGACGGCGAAGAATGTGAAGATCATCACTGCCAACGGTGTGGTCACACTACGTGGACCCGTTAAGACAGCCGCCGAAAAAGCGCAGATCGCGAAACTCGCGACAGCGAACGCGGGTAAAGCGAAAATCGCAAACCAGCTCGAAGTAAAAGCCTCGAAGTAACTACTAACGCAACCAACAACATCTACTTATATGTCTAAAACATCAGTCTTCTGTATCGCCAAGTCCCACCAGGCCGCCGAGCAAATCGTCGAACGCCTGCAAACCTCCGGTTTTTCGAGCTCCGAAATCTCGGTTCTGCTGCCTGACACTGAAGGCAAGCATGACATCGGCCACGTGAAAGCTACTAAAGCGCCGGAAGGTGCTACAACCGGAGCCGCTACTGGCGGGCTGACTGGTGGAGTGCTCGGACTTCTCGCCGGCATCGGTGCGCTCGCGATTCCGGGCGTAGGCCCATTCATCGCTGCAGGTCCGATCATGGCAGCGCTTAGTGGCGCCGCGATTGGCGCGACAACAGGCGGAGTCGTCGGCGGTTTAATCGGAATGGGGATTCCGGAGATTGAAGCGAAGCGTTACGAGGAGAAACTGAAGACCGGCAACTACCTTATCGCTGTGCACGCGCACGACAGCGCCGAGCAAGACCGCGCGAAAGAGATTTTCAAAGCCGCGGGTGCGGATGACATTTCTGCGAGCTCGATGTCGTCAGCGCCGGACGCAAACTCCTAGCGTCGAAACTCACCAGAATTATCGGAGCGTTGCGGCTCTATTTTGAGCCGCAACGCTATCCGATAGCGAAGCCAAAATTTAGCGGCCGCTTCCTGCGTTCGTTTGCGTATGGGCAGCGCCTATCGCGCCGCTGCTGCCGCCCGCAGCAGTTGCCGGTGCCGCTAGCACCCAACGTCCGAGCTTGCTACCGGGGGCGCTCGGGAGCCAGATGTAGCGTTTCCCATCAATGGTCCTGGATGGCTGGGCGCCGATTATTGACACCGTCGCAGCGGCAGGAGTGCGGAGCGGCGACGACTGGGTTGCAGGATTAGAACGCATCGCTGTCATCGCCGGGTTCGGACTCGCCGGTGCACTTCCCCAACTTGAAGGCGGCGTGCTGCTCGACGCGATGGGACGGACGCCGGATGGCCCGCTTGCTGATGCGGTAGAAGCGACTGTAGGGGCACGCGTTGGTGCCATCGTCGCGACCGGCTGTGCGCTCGGTACTCGAACCCGTGTTGCTGATGACGGACTCGGGTTCGCCGGTGGGACGGGATTGTTTAGCACGATGATGCGCGATGATGAGACTTGCCCGCGGATGCTGACGGGCCGCCGCACCTGCGCTTCCAACCCGAGATCGCCGGCGGCGTTCGTGATCGTCTGGCCCATCGGGCGCGCGCCCGAGAGGATGAGGAAATAGCGAACCGGCGGAACGACCTTCGGTCCGCGGACTTCGACCTGGTATTCCCCGGGCTCGAGCGTGTCGGTGGTGAATTGGCCCGTCGTGTCGGTGATGCCTTTGAAGACGGTCGCGCCGCCGCGGTTCACAAGGACCTGCACACCGGCGGCAGGGTGACCCGCATAAACAACCGACGTAACAAGAAGGAAGGTGGCGGAAATGATCCCGCGCATGGCAGTGTTCACAGGTGGCGAGGGTGTACTGCGCCAGGCGAACGTCGCCAAGCTAAATAAAGCAAGGACGATCCGCCTGTAGGGTTCGCGTTAGGTCTTACCGTCGGTGCCCGCTCCCCGGACGAGCCAGGTGCAAAGGATCGTAAGGAGACAGAGCGCGATCAGCACTTCTGCCCAGAAGAACGCAAGGAAATCGCCATACGTGCCGATCGGCGGCGTGCCGGGATGGCTGTTGCGAAGCGCGGGGAAGGCGAAGAGCAGCGCACCGAGGAAGGAGAACATGCCGACCTCGATCTTCCGCCGGTCGGCCAGAATGTGGAAGACGAGGAACAACACCGCGGCCGTGAGCAGCCACATCGCGGCCATGATGAAGAGCGAGAAGAACCGCGCGGTCAGGGCCCGGTTGATCGTGAGGTCGACGGCGACAAAAGCTTCCGTCATCTCTTTCGCTTTTCCGGCATCAATCGCGAGGCCGTTCACCGCGCCCGAAAGCGCCAGGGCGATTGGCACATCGTCATCATCCGCCGGAGGCACCGGCAAAGCACCGGGTGGCGGCGGCGGCGTTTCGAAATACATCACCAGCTGCCTCATGCTGGTCGAACGGATAATCCATCGCGTCGCCGTCGTACATGTCGAGCACGGCCTCGACCGGCGTCATCCGCTTGCCTTTGCGGAATTCGTGCACCTGCTTGCCCGTCGCACTGCTGATGAAAGATCGAGATCGCGGGTCAACGTCACGCCATCTTCGGCGAGGAGTGTTCCCTGCGGGCTCAGGTCGAGCCGAACGATCACGTCACCTTTCACCGGGTCGGCTGAGACGATTTTCACAGTCGTGTCGACGCGGTATCGCTCCATGCAATTTTTCTGAATCCGAACGCCATCGCGCCCGCATCTCACTCCTGTAAGCCATGAACACGATCCCGATTCGCCCGCTCCTCGCCCTGAAACTCGCCACCCTCGCAGCATTCGCGTTGCTGATGCTGCTGATGAACAGCTGCCACTACGTCGGTCTGCAGGGCAACGGCAACATCGCCTCGGAGATGCGTCCGATCTCGGACTTCAAACGTGTCCAGGCT
>JBHENE010000113.1:0-26817 GCA_046262215.1 Chthoniobacterales bacterium
CAACATCTCACCGTGGTGCACGAGGACTAGTATGTTGCGCGGCTTCTTCCTCATCTTCGCGCTTGTCGGCATCGCGCTGGTCGCGTTCCTCGGATTTCGCGGCCATCACAGCAGCGGCACACCGATCGAATTGTTCCCGGACATGGTGCGCCAGATAAAGGTGCGCGCGCAGGCGCCGCTCGGATTTTTCGCGGATAATCGCGGCTCGCGTGTGCCCGTTGGTGGTACGGTTCCGATCGGCTACGAAATGCCGACTGCCGAAAGCGCGCCGAGCCCCGGCACTCCCGCAGCTGCGACGTCGAATCCGCAGCCGCAACAGATCGCGTTCAGCGCGACGACTGATTATTTCAACACCGGCAAGATGGGCCCGAACTGGGGCACCGGCATCCCGATGGCGGTGACGCCGCAGGTGATGCAGCGAGGGCAGCAGCGGTTCAACATCAACTGCGCCGTCTGTCACGGACCGACGGCCGCCGGCAACGGAATCGCGAAGCAGTATGGGCTGACGACGGTAATCAGCCTGCAGGACGAGCGCATTCGCAACATGTCTGACGGCGAGATTTTCAACACCATCACGCACGGCAAAAATACGATGATGTCGTACGGCCCGAACGTGACGGTGCAGGATCGCTGGGCGATCATCGCTTATCTCCGCGCGTTGCAGCGCAGCCAGAACGCGACGCTGGCTGATGTCCCGCCGGAGGCGCGGGTGGAATTGGATAAACCATGAGCGAGCGATCTCACGTCGTCCCCACGCCCGAAGGCGAATACTTCGAGCCCGCACGCTTCAGCGGACTCGCGGTGATCCTCGGGATTATCGCGATCATCGGACTCGCGCTGAGTCTCGTCGGCGCGATCCTGTCGCCGGAGCAGTTCGCTTATTCCTGGCTCTTCGGTTTCGCGTTCTGTTTTACGCTCTGCGCTGGCTCGTTCTTCTGGATCATCGTGCATCACGCGGTCGACGCCGAATGGTCGGTGGTCGTTCGACGGCATTGGGAAAACGTCGCGCTACTCCTTCCGGTCCTCGCGCTCTTCTTCATCCCGGTAATTCTGTTCCGGCACCATCTGTTTGAGTGGATGACGCTCCCGCCCGGCGAAGATCATCTGCTGGATTCGAAGCGCGCCTACTTGAACTTCAACTTCTGGTTGATCCGCGCCGTCATCTTCTTCGCTTACTTCGGGATCGCCGCTTATCTCTTCCGCCGCTACTCGATCCAGCAGGATCGCGACGGAAACCCTGCGTTCACGCTCTCGATGCGACGAATGGCTTTCATTTGCCTGCCGCTGTTCGCGCTCTCGCTCACGTTCGGAGCGTTCGATTGGCTGGCGAGCCTGAACTACAAATGGTTCTCCACGATGTGGGGGGTTTACATTTTCGCGGGCGCCGCCGGCAGCTCGATGTCGCTGACGGTTCTCGTGATCGCGTGGTTACGGCGCTCGGGTTACCTATTGGAAACTGTCACGAACGAGCACTTCCACATCATGGGTAAGTGGATGTTGGCGTTCACAGTTTTTTGGGCCTACATCGGCTTCAGTCAGTACATGCTGATCTGGTATGCGAACATTCCGGAAGAAACGGAATATTTCATCCTGCGTAACACGGAGAGCTGGAACCTCCTCAATCTACTGCTCGTGATCGGTCGCTTCTTCATTCCGTTCGCGATTCTTCTCCTGCGCGCAACGAAAACCAAACCGACGAATCTCTGTTGGGTGGCGGGTTGGGTCGTCATCATGCAGATGCTCGACATGTATGTCGTTGTGCTGCCGGAGCTGCACCGCGCCGGTCTTCACATCAGCGTCTTGGATCCGTTACCATTGATCGGCATGGCGGCAACGCTCGCTTTTATCTACCTGAAACTTATCGCGAAAGCTTCACTCTTCCCGATGCGCGACCCGCGTTTGATCGAGTCGCTGCGCATCACTAACTAGCCGTGCCGAACACCGAGGGTCAGCTCACTTTCGAACAGCCACGCTCCGTGTTTTCCACGTGGCTGGGAATCGTTCTGCTGTTCGCGTTCTTCGGGCTCCTGGCGTGGGCTGTGATGGGCGCGTTGCCGCGTGGCGATCAGTACGAGCCGAAGCGGGCTGCGGCCCGAACGGAGAAGCTGACCAAAGCTCGCGAAGAGTGGAACGGCGCGATGCATCGCTACGCATGGGCGGACAAAGAGAAAGGTCAAGTTCGCCTCCCGATCGATCGCGCAATGGAACTTACGCTGGTAGACTTGGCGCAGAAAAAACCAGCTCCTGCCGGACCGATCGCGCCCGCAGACGTAGCGCAGCCGGGCCCGCAGACGACGGCGCCTGTTGGTCCATCGCCCGCTGCTGTTGCGCCGGCCGGTGCGCAGCCGACCGCCTCGCCGAAGGCCATCGAGACCGAGGGTCCGCATTCGGAGAATCGCGGGCGACCAGCGGCGGCCGATAATCCACCAAATGTTCAGCCCGGCACGCAGCCGGGAGCGAACGCAACGCCTGCAGCGTCGGCCCCTCCACCATCGAATCGTGCGCAGCCTGGACCGGGCAAACCAACGGCCACCCCTATGCAGCAACCTGCCGGCGGTAGTCCAAAACCTGTGCCCGGGAAGACGCCATGACGCTGGGAACCCTTTTTCAAGCCTTGAAGCTCGCACCGCTTGATGCAGAGGTGATTTTCGATCGTAGCGAACCGATTGGAAGGCCGAGTGACTTGATCTTGCCGGGCCGTCGTTGGTTCCGCCGGAACAAGGATGCTCGTGTGAAGGGCGTTGATCAGCCTCCCGCACGCCACCAGCCGAACGGCGCATCGTCGAGTTCCTAAGCTTCTCTCATGACTCCCGCTGAAATCCCATTGAAAGCACCCGGCAGCTCTGTCGCGACGAGCGACGTGACTGAGGTGACGCGTGGCGACGTTGAGCAAGTCGAGCGTGCGCTGATCGACGCGTCGACCCGCGTGCCGGTTTTGATGTTCTTTACGTCGGCGATTGTCTGGCTGCTCCTCGGAACGCTGCTTGGCGCCATGACCGCCTTCAAATCGCACATGCCTGACATGTTCGCGGGCGTAAGCTTCCTAACGTGGGGCCGCATCCGGCCGGCGCACATGAATGTGATGCTCTACGGCTGGGCGTCGATGGCGGGTATCGGCACTGCCGTTTGGTTAATGGCGCGCCTATGTCGCACGACGCTGCGTCACCCGCTGCTGCTGGTCGCAGGAGCGGCTTTCTGGAACGTCGGCGTTCTCGTAGGCGTCATCGCTATTTTTGCGGGTGAGAGCACCGGTTATCAATGGCTGGAGTTTCCGCCTTACGCCGCGCTGATTCTGTTCGTTGCGTATACGCTGATTGTGTCGTGGGCGGTGTTGATGTTCCGGTTCCGACGTGAAGGACACATCTACATCACGCAATGGTATCTACTGGCTGCGTTCCTTTGGTTCCCGTGGATGTACGCCGCGACGCAGATGATGCTTTTCGTGGTGCCTGTTCAAGGCGTGATGCTGTCCGCGGTGAACTGGTGGTTCGCGAATAACCTGATGTTCCTCTGGTTCGGCTCCATCGGAATCGGCACCGCTTATTACATGATTCCGAAAGTGATCGGTCGCCCGGTCTACAGCTATCACCTCGCGGCGATCGGCTTCTGGACGTACGCGCTTTTTGCCAGCTGGACGGGGATGCAGCGACTAATCGACGGACCGTTCCCGGCCTGGATGATTACTGCCAGCATTGCGGCCGCGATCTTTATGATCATTCCGGTGGTGACCGTTGGCCTCAATCACCACATGACCATGCAGGGTAGTTTCGGCCTGATGCGCTACAGTCCGACGCTTCGGTTCACGGTTTTCGGAGCATTCGCCTTTACCGCGTTTTGCATTGTCGGCGTGCTCACGTCGCTGCGCTCGATGGCTCGCTACGTGCACTTCACGGAAGCAAGCGTCGGTTACTCGCATCTTGGTCTCTACGCCTTCTTCACGATGACGATGTTCGGCTCGATGTACTATATCGTGCCGCGGTTAGTAGGACGGGAGTGGCGTTACGCCTCGATGATAAAGCTGCACTTCTGGGCCTCGGCCTATGGCATCGGTCTGATGGTGTTGATGCTGCTCGTCGGCGGTTTCGTGCAAGGCAAGAGCATGGATGACTCAGGCCTCGCTTTCACGGAAAGCACGCAAACGATCATGCCGTATCTGCGCGGGCGAAGCTTGTCGGGAATGCTGCTGACGATCGCGCATTTCATCTTCGCGTTTCACTTCGGGATGATGCTGTTTGGCTTGGGTCGCACCTCGAGCGTTCCGACGTTCCTGAATCGGCAGAACGAAGAGGAGGCACGCCACGGGGTATGAAGGGCCTGACCGGATTAGTCTTAGGAGTCTTTGGGACGTTCGCCTTCTCGTGGCTCGGGCTCACCGTGATCCCTAGCATGCAGATCGGGCATCTCGATCCGCAGATGGACGAAGAGGGAAATGATCCTTATCCCGCCCCAAAGTCGGGTCTCGCGGAGCGCGGTCGGAAAGTTTACGTCGCGAATGGATGCGTCTATTGCCACAGCCAGCAGGTGCGGCCCGAGTACGCCGCTTCGGACATCGAGCGGAAATGGGGTACGCGCCGCAGTGCCCCGCGTGATTACATCTTCGAACGACCAGCCCTGCTCGGGAAAATGCGCATGGGACCCGACCTCGCGAATGTCGGCAAACGGGCGCCGTCTGATGACGCGAACGCACCGGCACCCGGCAGCACAGCGGTGACCGCTGCAGCGCCAGGTGCTGCGCCCGCCGCACCTCCCGTGGGAGGCGCACCGCCGCCGGCCGCGGCTCCTGCGGCAGTTGCGCCCGGAGGATCACCCGCCGCGGCCGCGCAAGCTCCGGCCAGCGGCACGCCGCTGACTCCTGGGACACCTTCCGCAGCGGATGCACCAAACCCCGGCGGAACAGGAACGGCACCGCTCCCACCGGGCGCAGGTCCCGGTGCGTCACCGGCAGCCGCCGTCGCCGCGAACACGGCCGACTCAGCGTCAGGCCCGACGACCGTCACAGGCGCAAGCAATGAGCCTCTGCAGTATTCGGCCGCGTGGCATCACCGCCATCTCTACGATCCGCGCAGCGTCACGTGGCATTCGAACATGCCATCGTTCAAGTTCCTCTACGAGAAGCGTCGCATCACTGGGCAGCCTGCTGCGGATGCCTTGAAGATGGGCGGCGCGGCGGCGAAACCGGATGGGTGGGAGATCGTGCCGACGCCGGACGCGAACGCGCTTGTCGCTTACTTGATGTCGCTCGACCAATCACACGAGTTGAAGGAAGTAAAATCATCGACTCCAGCTTCACCACCGGCTCCTGGAAAGGCGGTGAAATGAACGAGAACACGCCCGCTCCAGAACATCGGGTTCGCCAGGGGATGGACTACGGCGAAACGGAAGACGTGCAGAACGTCCACGCCGCGATCCAGCGCGAGAAACGTGAGCCACGCGCGGGTCTCGAGCCCCTCTCGATGTGGCTGATCGGCGTCTACGGCCTGGCGATTTTTCTAGGCGGCGCATACCTCGGGCGTTTCGCCGGAAACTTCAGCGGCGACGGACTCGATTACTCGATGACCCCTATCGCCGCGAAGACTGGCGCGACCGGTGGTCCCGGCGCCACAACAGCGGAACTCAGCCCGGCTGATCGCGGCAAAAAAATATTCTCAGCGAACTGCGCGACGTGTCACCAAGGCACGGGTACCGGCGTTGCTGGACAATACCCGCCGCTCGCTGGTTCTGAGTATGTGATGGGGAGCACACGGCGTCTCGGCATGATCCTGCTGAAAGGTTTGGAAGGGCCGGTCACCGTAAAGGGTGCGCAGTATGGCTCTGCAGTCATGCAGCCGTGGGAGAAAACGTTGAGCGATGCCAAGATCGCGGACGTTCTCACCTACATCCGGCAGGAGTGGGGGAACACCGCGGGTCCTGTCGCTCCGGAAGGGATAGCTTCCCTCCGGAAGGAATTGGCTGGGCATCCAAATTCATTCCACGAAGCAGATCTGAAGGCGGTGCCTGATGACGCGAATTTGCCCGGCGGCGCTGCCGCACCGGACGCTGGTGGACAGCCGCCGAAGCCGTAGAGCCCGTTTCGAACTCGCCCACGGCGGCGCTTTCCTGGCGACCAGGCACGTTGTGAAACCGACGCGCGGGGACGGCGCGTAATCTGTTCGCATGATCCAACCCAAAGAGTTCGAGGATCCGTCGATCCGAGAGGTGATTATCGTAGGCGCCGGCATCGCAGGATTATCTGCCGCGATTTACCTCGGCCGCTCGCAGCGCGATACGCTCGTGGTCGACTCCGGGCATTCGATGGCAAAATGGGAGCCGGTCGTCGGGAACTACCTGGGTTTCCCCGACGGGGTATCAGGCGACGAGTTGCTCGCGCTTGGGCGACGGCAGGCGGAACAGCACGATGTTTGCTTCGAGGAGGACGAGATCCAGCACATCAAAGCGGACGGCACCGGATTCGTGCTAAAAGGGAAGAGGCAATCCTACCGCGCGAAACGTCTGCTTCTAACAACCGGCATTTTCCACCTCCCGCCTGAGATACCCGGCGTAAAGGAATGCCTCGGGCACAGCATGTTCTTCTGTAAGGACTGCGACGGATTTCGGGTGCGGGAAAAGAGCATCGCAATCTGCGGCGCGAATGATGAAGCGGTCGAGTACGCGCTCGGGATGCTGCATTATTCGGCGTGCGTGATGATCGCCGCAAATGGCGAGAAACCGCGCTGGAGTGAGCAGCACGCGCGCTGGATCGCGGAGTATGATATTCCCGTTCACCTCGAACGGATCGAAGATGTTAAACATCGCGATCGGCAGATTCTCGGTCTGCATCTGGCCGGCGGGCGCGAGGTGAAGATCGACAACATCTTCACGACGCGTGGCGACATCTTCCACACAGCATTAGCCGAGAGTCTCGGTGCGGAACTCGACGAGGAAGGGCAGATTAAAGTGAACCACTGCATGCAGACGAGCGTGCCCCGGCTTTACGCTGCCGGATGTGTGACGCCGGCGAATTGCCAGATGATCATTGCCGCGGGGCAAGGCGCGACCGCGGCGCAGGCGATCAACCGCGATCTGTTTGAAGAGAGCCTCGAAAATCACTCACTCCGGCGCTTCCGCGAGGTCCAACTCGTGGTTTCGGAAACGGTGCCCGAGGGCGCGGTGAGCAGCTGATAACACAGCGAATTTCCCATTTCAGCGCGTTCCAACAAAAAGCTCCTTTTCACTTTAAAACTTCTCCGTGATATTCACGCGCTAGTCACTCCCTATGGACGCCTCCACTGATCTCGCCCCGCATTCGCACGGCTCGCACGCCCCGCATGATCATGATCACGGCCACGAACATCATGAGCTCGGTTGGTGGCGAACGTACGTCTTTTCGACCGACCATAAGGTCATCGGAATTCAATATTTGGTGACCGGTCTCATCTTCCTGCTCTTTGGCTTCATGCTCATGATGCTGATGCGCTGGCAGCTCGCATATCCTGGTCGTTCGCTGCCGCTGATCGGGCCGCTGATCGAGCGCGCGATGGGCCCGGGCGTGATGCCGGACGGCAAAATGACACCTGAGTTTTATAACTCGTTAGGCGCGATGCACGGCACGATCATGATTTTCCTGGGGATCGTGCCGGTCGCGTTTGCGGCTTTTGGCAACTTCGTCGTGCCGCTGCAGATCGGCGCACCGGACATGACCTTCCCGAAGATCAACATGGCCAGCTACTGGGCCTTTTTCGTCGGCGGCGTCATCATGCTGGCGAGCTTCTTCGTCCCCGGCGGCGCGGCAAAAGGTGGTTGGACCTCTTACACACCGCTCTCCGTTATCGCCGACAAAGGGCCGGCCTATCACTGGTTTTTCAACGGGCAGAACATGTGGCTGATCGGGTTCATTTTCCTGATCACGTCGTCGCTTCTCGGTGCGGTCAATTTCATCACCACGATTATTCAGCTGCGCGCCAAAGGTCTTACCTGGATGCGGCTTCCGTTTTTCGTCTGGGCCCAGTTCGTCACCGCATTTCTGCTGCTGCTCGCGTTCCCACCGCTCGAGGCGGCTGCCGTCATGCAGCTAATGGATCGCGTCGCGGCGACCAGCTTTTTCATGCCCGCCGGGTTGGTCGTTAACGGCGCGCCGCTCGCCATTAGCGGCGGCGGTAGTTCGATTCTTTGGCAGCATCTTTTCTGGTTCCTTGGCCACCCCGAGGTGTACGTGCTGATTCTTCCCGCGATGGGCATCGTCGCGGAGATCCTCGCGAACAACACCCGTAAGCCGCTCTGGGGTTACAAGTCGCTGGTCTTCGCGGCGCTCGTGCTCGGCTTCCTCTCGTTCATCGTCTGGGCGCACCACATGTGGCTCACCGGCATGGGCACGGTGGTGAGCGCGTTCTTCCAGACGACGACGCTGATTATCTCGATTCCTTCGGTCATCATTCTGAGCGCGTTCTTTATCTCGCTCTGGGGCGGCTCGATTCGATTCAACACGCCGATGCTGTTCGCGACAGCGTTCCTCCCAATGTTCGGCATCGGCGGTCTTACTGGCATTCCGCTGGCGTTTAACTCAGCGGATCTTTACCTGCACGACACCTACTACGTGATCGCGCATTTCCATTACATCGTCGCGCCAGGCACGATTTTCGGACTCTTCGCCGGCGTCTACTTCTGGTTCCCGAAAGCGACAGGTCGGCGCATGAACGAGTTCTGGGGGAAGGTGCACTTCTGGCCGTCGCTCATCTGCATGAACATCATTTTCCTTCCGATGTTCCTGCAGGGCATGCTCAGCATGCATCGTCGCTGGTATGACGGCGGACAGGGATGGAATTTGGCGAACGAGAAAGTCTGGGGCTTGAGCGGTTTCCAATGGAACATCCCGATTTCGACTGCCGCGTGGGTAATGGGTCTGGCGCAAATTCCATTCATCATCAACTTCTTCTGGAGCATCAAGCGCGGCGAGAAGGTCAACGACAATCCATGGGAAGCGACGACGCTCGAGTGGGCCGCTCCGTCACCGCCGCCGCATGGTAATTTCGCCGTTGTTCCGACGGCACACCGCGGGCCGTACGAGTACAGCCTGCCTGGACGTGAGCGGGATTTCACCATGCAACACGAGCCGATTCGCGACAGCGATCGCCGCGCCTACGAGGCTGCGGCCGCCGCTCATCACTGATCGGAACGACCCGCGCTCATGGAGATTCCTTACACGAACACTGCGCGGCCGGACACCGGCCTCTGGAACGCGAAGATCGGCATCTGGCTCTTCCTCGCGTCGGAAGTGATGCTCTTCGGCGGGCTCTTCTCCGCCTACGTTTTCCTCCGGCTCGATGCGATGCCGGGATACTGGCCGCATGGTCTGCTCAACGTGCCGGTTGGCACGATGAACACCGCGATCCTCATCGGATCGTCGGTCACGGTAGTGCTGGCGTGGGCGGCGTTGAAGATGCGTCAGTTCAACCGCTACCGGATCTACATGGCGATCACGATCGTGTGCGGGATCATCTTCCTGGTGGTGAAACTCGCCTACGAATGGCCGGATAAATTCCAGCACTTCGGCGCTTACATCCGGCAAGACCGGCTCGAGAAGTATGAGCAATATCTCGGCAACCACCACCTCGTCGAGAAAGGCCTCGACCCGCGCGTCGAGATCACCGGGCATCTGCACAATCACGAAGCGCTGCACGATCCGAACATCCACGAATACGAAGTGCAGCTCGATCAGGTCTACGCCGACCCGACTAATCCTTCGAGCGATCGCCCGCACTTCTGGCCACTGCCGAAAAGCGAAAAGATCGCTACGATCGACAAGGCTGACGTCGAGCACGCCGAGATGTTCATCCCGAAGCACAGCACGTTCTTCTCGACTTATTTTACAATCACCGGACTGCACGGCTTGCACGTGCTCGGCGGTGTCATTGTCTTTTGCTACATGATGCTTCCCGCGAGCACGCGCCTATATCGGCGCAACCCCGAGCACCTCGCGAATCGCGTCGAAGTCGCCGGCTTATTCTGGCACTTCGTTGATCTGGTTTGGATCTTCGTTTTCCCGCTTTTCTATCTTCTCTAATTCGATGAACGAGACACAGCAGCCTACAACGACGGAGTTAGTGGCGGACGAGCCGCACGCGCATGGCGACATCCACGCCGATCACCGGCCTGGCGACGCGCACGACGTTTCCGCCCACGTGAACAAGTATCTGATGGTCGGAGCGCTGCTCCTGATCTTCACCGGGCTGACGGTCTTTCTTTCCTACGTCGATTTCGGTTCACACAAGATGAACATGGCGGTCGGCATGCTGGTAGCGACGATTAAGGCAACGCTCGTAGCGGCGATTTTTATGCACCTGAGCTCCGAACGGCAGCTCGTTTACCGAATCCTGATTTTTACAGGTTTTTTTGTCATGGCCCTTTTCTGGCTCACCTATCTGCATTGGTACGATCCGATTTCTCGCTGATGTCACTCAAAGGCTTTCACATCGTCTTTATCACGTTCTCGACGCTGCTGGCGCTCGCGTGCGGAGCGTGGTGCCTGCAGCTTAATCAGATCTCCGAGACACGCGCGTATGTCGCAGGCGCGGCTTGCTCGTTTGCTGCCGCCGCCGCGCTCGTGGCTTATGGCGTTTGGTTTTACCGTAAGATGAAGCGACTCCGCCTTTTCACATGAAGACGAAACTCTTTGCGACCTTAGGATTGCTCCTTACAACGCAAGCTGGCCAGGCCCTGGCCTGCGCCGTTTGTTATGGCGCGCCGCAGTCGAAGACGACTCAGAGCATGGCGATGGCAATCTGGTTTCTCATGGCCGCCGTCATGTCTGTCTTGGGCGGCGTCGGCGCATTTGGATTCCACCTGTGGCGGCATGCCCGAATGCCACTCGAACCGCACCAGGAGCTTACTCAGGAGGATTTGAACCAGTATGATTAGCCAGCACCTCGCGCTGATTAACGAGCTTCTCGGTCAGCCGCCGAACGCTTCCGAGCATGGCTACCAGATCGACCACATCATCGAGTTCAGCCATTGGTTCATGGGTGCGCTTTTCGTCGGCTGGTCCGCGTTCTTCACTTATGTGCTGATCCGTTTTCGAAAGAGCCGCAACCCGGTTGCTGATCACGAGGGTGTGAAGTCAGGAATCTCGACTCACTTGGAATTCGCGGTTGTGCTGATCGAAGCGGTGTTGCTGATCGGGTTCGCGATTCCGCTCTGGGGCAAATACGTGAATGAGTTTCCCGACTCGAAAGATGCGATCATCGTCCACGCTGTCGGACAGCAGTTTAACTGGAACTTTCACATGCCGGGGCCGGACGGGCAGTTCGGCAAACGCGACATCAGTCTGGTGAGCAATTCCAATCCACTCGGGCTGGATCCAAACAGCCCGGAAGGCAAAGATGATATCGTCGTGCTAGGTGAACTCCATGTGCCGGTTAATCGGCCCATCATTGTCGAAACATCATCAAAGGACGTGATCCACAATTTCGCGCTGCCGCACATGCGCGCGGCGCAGGACGCGATTCCCGGACAGATCATTCCGCTTTGGTTCACGCCGGTAAAGACAGGCACCTACGAGATTGTCTGCGGCCAGCTTTGCGGCCTCGGCCACTACGGCATGAAAGGATCGCTCGTCGTGGATAATCCAGAGGAATATCAGGCGTGGCTGAAGGAGCGGGTGGAGCTTGCCGGCACGCAGTCCGCACCGGCACCGCAAGATGTTCATCCGGGCAGCGAGGCGGGGCCAACGCCCGGAACCATCCCGCCACCGGGCGCTCCGAAGGTTGGCGACCCGAAAGGCGAGGCACCGAACGCATCCCCAGCGCAGCCGCCATCAGGTGGCGGCTAAACGGGATCGGCTTCTTCTTTGCGGCTGACAGCGAACGGCGCAGCCGCGGACTGCCGGTTGGCGTCAGCTACGGTTTAAGCGAAGATAAATGATGTCGCCCACAGCCGCTCCGCCGAGTCCCTGGCTGCGAAGATTCGCGTGGACGCTCGCAGGTCTGACGTTGTTGCTGATCTGCAGCGGCGGGATTGTCACGAGCAAAGGCGTCGGCTTGGCGGTGCCTGATTGGCCGACGACTTTCGGATATAACATGTTCCTCTTCCCGGCCTCGCAGTGGGTCGGCGGTATTTTCTTCGAGCACACACATCGGCTGATCGCTTCGACGATCGGTTTTTTGACGATCATCTTAGCTGTTTGGCTGTGGCGAACTGAGATGAGGTGGCTCGGGCTCGCGGCACTTGGCGCGGTTGTCTTGCAAGGTGTTCTTGGCGGCCTTCGCGTGACCATGTTGAAGGACGAGATTGGCATCTTCCACGCTTGTTTGGCACAGGCGTTTTTCGGACTGCTCGTCTATATCGCTCGGTCGTTGTCGAGTTTTCCCGAACAGCGAGCAGCAAAGCGCGCCGCTTTCTCCTGGATCGCGCTCGTCGCCACGACGCTGATTTATCTGCAGCTCGCACTCGGCGCCACGATGCGGCATCAACACCGAGACCTCTCTATTCTCGATTTCCCGACCGCGTACGGGAGCGTCATCCCGGACGTCAGCAGGCCGAGCTTGGCCGCGATAAACCAGTGGCGTGACGCGCGCGCACTCTCCGATGTGACCGCCGGCCAGATCTGGCTGCAAATGGCGCATCGATTCGGCGCGCTCTTCATCGCCGCAGCGGTGATCGGGTTTTGGTTTGCGGTGCGCAGCCGCTGTTCGAGCGCGTCGTCTGGAATGCGAGCGTTGTCGGGTTGGTGGCTCTTCTTCCTCATGTGCCAGATCACCCTTGGCGCATGGACGATCTGGAGCAATAAAGCAGCCGACATCGCAACAGCGCATGTCGCTGTCGGTGCGACGATGCTGGCGTTCGGCGTGGTGATTTCAACGCGTTGCGTTCGTGCCCCGCAGCTTGCCGCGTCCACGCGATCGGTGGCGCAGCATCTGCCGATTCGAGAAGGAGTTCACAGCCTGTGAAGAGCGGCGTGATTGCCTCGCCTGTTGCTGGCAGCTCCCCTGCTGATCCGGTGAAGAGCCGCGTTGTCCTCGACGTCGCAGAGTTAGTGAAGGCACGGCTGACGTTGCTCGTCCTTGTAACAACAGCAGTGGGATTTTACCTTGGCGCGAACGAACCGTTTGCGCCATTGCGGCTATTTCATGTGGTGGCCGGGACAGCTCTCGCTGCTGCTGGCGCAGCGGCGTTGAATCAATGGTGGGAAAGGCAGTTCGACGCGCTGATGCATCGCACTCGGGCGCGCCCGATCCCTGCCGGCCGCATGCTGCCGCGCGACGCGTTGATCCTCGGCGCGGTGCTTTCGATCACGGGCGTCGCGTACCTCAAGTTGAGCTGCAATGGCCTCAGCGCGGCTTTAGCTGCCGCTACGATTGCGATCTACATCCTCGCTTACACGCCGCTCAAACGCATCAGCACCGTGAACACATTGGTTGGGGCAATTCCTGGCGCGCTGCCGCCGCTGATTGGCTGGGCGGCGGCGCGAGGATCACTAGAAGCACCCGCGTGGAGTTTGTTCGCAATTTTGTTCTGCTGGCAGATGCCCCACTTTTTCGCCATCGCCTGGATGTATCGTGAGGACTACGCGCGTGCTGGATTCCGAATGCTCTCGGGTAGCGACGAGGACGGAGCGCGCAGTGGGCGGCAGAGCGTCGGGTTCACGCTGCTGTTGATTTTGGCAAGTAGCCTGCCGGCGCTCGTCGGCTTATCGTCGCGGGCATTTCTCCCGCTGGAGCTCTTCGCCGGCCTCGCTTTTTTGGCTCTGGCGTTTCGGTTCCACCAAAAGCGCGAACTCGCGGACGCGCGGCGTCTGTTCTTCGCGTCGATCATTTATCTGCCAATCCTGCTCGGCCTCCTCGTCGCCACGAAATCATGAACGCAGAAGAATTGTCGGAGCCGCGTCGCCGGAACGCGGCGTCTCTCGCCTGGTATGCGACGCTTGTTCTTATCCCATTGCTCACTGCCGCGGGCCTGTTTTGGCTGCGCCATGCGCAGCTCGAAAGATCAGCCGCTCGCAAAATGCCGAACTACGGCACCGTTCCGGCATTCGAGCTCACAAATCAAAACGCGCAGCCGTTCGGCAGCCCTAATCTCGCGGGTAAGATTTGGATCGCCGACTTTGTTTTTACCAGCTGCCCGGGGCCCTGCCCGATCATCAGCAGCAGGATGAGCGAACTCCAACGGCCGCTCGAGAAGTCGGATGTGCATCTCGTGACGTTCACGGTCGATCCGGAGACCGACACGCCGGAGGTCCTGCGCGATTACTCGGAGCGTCTGCACGCGCGGCCGGGCCGTTGGGATTTTCTGACGGGGGAGAAGAACGCGATCTACAGCCTAACGAGTCAAGGTTTTAAACTGGCCGTTGTCGAAGGTGCGGGTGAAGCGGGCCAGCTCGTCCATAGCACACGCGCGGTGCTGGTGGATCGGCGTGGTACTATCCGCGGCTACTATGACATCACTGCGGCCGATGGTGTTACCACCTTGCTTGCTGACACCAGCAAGCTGCTGCGCGAACAACCAGCGCCGCGATCATAGTGGCTATCGGTTGTCTTCGAACCAGCTGACGATCTTGTAGTTGTTGATCAGGCCGCCCGATCCGAGCGCTTCATCGTAGTGCAAGTCGGTGACGCCGTTCATCTTGACGGTCTTACCGACGAATGAGCCGAAGACGCTGCCGCGCGTGCCGCCGTTGTTCACCTGCACGTCGAAGCTCGGGGCGTAGACCGCCGCACTGAGCAGCGACGTCCCGCCAATGGCGAAGTTTCGCGAAGTTCCCGTTGGCGGCGTGATCCCATAGAACTGCAGATCGCCTGGCTTACCGTCTGTATTCACGACCCCATCTCCTGCGATGTTAACGTTTCCAGCGGCATAGATTTTCGCGTGCACACCGGATCCGAGGACGACTGAAGAAGTGCCGCTAACGTTCGTGTCGCCGGTCACATAAATCTCGATGTAGGAGGGGCTGCCGTCCGCGTTGCCGCTAAACGTTAGCTGCTGATTGCCTGCGATCGTCACCGAATTCAGCACGTAACGGGACGCTGCCGATCCTTCCGTGCTGCTCGCCGGAAGGGTCGCTGTTCCGCCGACAAGCGTTGGGCTGGCATTAACAGAAGGCCAACTCGGTGCAGCAATCGGAATCGGCTCCTGGTAGAAGTCATCGCGCTGGATACCGGTCACATTCGCGACGCCGCTGACGGTGCCCGAGTTTGTTGCAACGTCGCCATACACGTGCGCATTGCCGGCGTTGAGGATGTTTCCGTCGGTCGCTATATCGCCGTTCTGCTGCCGTTTTGCGACGTCGTAGAAGCCGTTTGTCGACTTGGTGGCGTCGCGCGAGTCGTAGCTATCGATGATGATGTCCTGACTGGTCAGGTCCAGCGCACCGACCGCCATGATCGCGAGGTCGAAGGCCGAAACCGGCCGGACAATCGCTTCGACGCGCCGCGCGACGATCGGGCCGTTGGTGAGCTGGTGTGATGTCAGAAGGCCGTTCGTGAAGCGGTCCATCTGCAGGCTGATCTTCCGCAATCTTGTGTCCTGCTTGTTGTCGGCGGCGCGCGCCGGCCCAATCAGGGGCATCGTGCCGACCGCGCGCAGGCGGTAATACTGCCACGAGTTCGACGGATCCTTGAGCTGCAGTGGAGCGTCGACGTTCACTTCGATGGTCATCGGCGTGCCGACGAGACCGGCGTTCGGGATCGTCGTCATTCCGTAACTGGTGACGCCATTTCCAGGAGTGTTGTTCCACCCTTGCCATGCGTTGTTGGGCGCCGGGTAAAGCGACTTGCGGAGTTCGGCGATCGCGAGATCGACACCCGACTCAGCTGCAAGCAGCGACTCCTGCCATGTCGCCGTATGCAGCGCGTTGTGATACTTCGACGAGACCACGTGCAACAGCTGCGCAGCGATAATCGACAGGACGGTGATCACGCACATCGTCCAGATCAGTGCGCTGCCGGAAGGTTTCTTGTGAACGTGCAGCATTAGTAAACGCCGCGGTTATTCCGCAGCAGGGTTGTGTTGTAAAAAGCGGTCGCCTGTCGGACTTCGGCGGAAGCGCCGGCGGAGCGGTAGATAGGTCTGAAAGTGATCGACGTCTTGATCACCTTGCCGAGATCGGACGGCTGGAAAATGAAGTCCTGCACGTCGTAAGCGAGGGCGACCGGAGCGTCCGAACCTTCCTGGCGAAAGATCGTAGAATCAGCCAGGTAGTAGTGGATCTTTACCGAGCTCCCGCTGGTCCCGTAGTAAACGCCACCCGAGCCATTGAGCGTCGGCGTCTGCACGGAATGAGCCGGCGTCGAATCGTAGTAACAGGGGATATAAATCGAGACGTCGTTCGTTTGCGGCGGATCGACCTTCAGCGCGCGCCGGAAATCAAGCGCCAGGTAATCCGAGATCCGCATTTGATCGGCGTGATTGTTGGCGAAATCGGTCGTGGCGGCGTAGTTCCGCTTCAGCGCGACAAAGCCCAGCATCAATCCCGCGGTGACGGCCGAGAAGATCGACGTCGAGATCATCAACTCCGCGAGGGCGAAGCCGCTGCGGAATCTGCGCCGCCGAGGCGGCCGCATGAGCGAAGCTGTTACCATTTGGCGACGCCGCCTTTAGCGAGAATAGCCACGGTCTGGCGCGTGACCGGATCGCCTTTTAAACCACCGCTGTAAGCGACGGTCCAGATTACCTTCATTGCGCTTTCGGTGAGCAGGGCCGAGTTCTGACTAACGATCTGCGTCGTCCCACTGCTGTCGCGAATAAGCTGGGTATTACCAGTGGTCGTGCTGCCGTATGGGACGAGTGTTAGCGTTTCCGTCATTCCTTTGAGGATATCTCCGCCTGACGGCGCGGTGTTCATCAGGTTGTTGCGCAGCCAGACCGCGTCCGTGATTTGATGCCAATTTGCGATTCGGAGTGTCTCGACCCGCTGCTGCAGGACCTGACTGGCGCCACCCGCTTCGCGCGCTGTTCGCATCGTCTTCATCGCGGTCATATTCATTGCGAAGAGGGAGCCGAGGAACATCGCGGAGGTGCAGGCCGCAATGGTGGCTTCGATGAGGCTGGTGCCTGCTTGGCCGCTGTTTTTTGATAGTTGCATGGGGTTGAGTGCCTTCCCCTCGTAACAGCAGCATAGGGCGTGCCTTTGTTATAATTTCCATAACTCCCGAGCAGGCGGTTTCGCGCCTACAAGAAAAGCAGGGGAAAATTCGCGATCGTGCGAAAGACACTATCGTTTCGTCTCAACCCTGAGACGCTCGACCGGCACTTAAGCGCTAAGAGGCCGGTCGCTCATCGGCACCAGCTCTTCGTCTGCGACCACTCGTAGGTAGTCGCGGTATTCACCTTTCGGGAGCCGATCGATTGTTGCGTTCAGCTCCTGCTGACCGATGAAGCCTTTCCGAAAGGCGACTTCCTCAAGGCACGCGATCTTCATCCCCTGGCGGTGCTCGATGGTCGCGATGTAATTGCCAGCTTCCAGTAGACTGGTCTGCGTTCCGGTGTCGAGCCACGCCATGCCACGGCTGAGAAGCTTCACGTTTAACTCGTTCCGACGAAGGTAGATCAGATTTAGGTCTGTAATCTCCAGCTCGCCGCGAGCAGAGGGTTGCAGTCCTCGGCAGAATTCCACCACGCGTTCATCGTAGACGTAAAGGCCCGGCACAGCGTAATGGCTCTTCGGCTGCACGGGCTTTTCCTCGAGGCTAATCGCGCGACCGTCGGGGCCGAACTCGACTACGCCGTAGCGTTGTGGATCGCGGACTTGGTAGCCAAAGACGCACGCGCCGTGCTCCACCTGCAAGGCTTGTCGGTAGAAATCGAGCTTACCGTAAAAGATGTTGTCCCCCAGGATCAGTGATGCCCCCGCACCGCCGAGGAAATCGGCCGCGATCAGGAAAGCCTGCGCGATTCCCTCCGGCTTCGGTTGCGCCGCGTACTCGATGCGAATGCCAAGCCGGGACCCGTCGCCGAGATAATCCTCCAACATCGGCAGATCTTTCGGCGTCGAAATGATCATGATCTCGCGCAGGCCGCCAAGCATCAGCGTCGCCAGCGGATAGCAGATCATTGGCTTGTCGTA
Source organism: Chthoniobacterales bacterium (assembly GCA_046262215.1). Taxonomy (GTDB): domain Bacteria; phylum Verrucomicrobiota; class Verrucomicrobiia; order Chthoniobacterales; family UBA10450; genus JACCTI01. Next base: position 18,029 of record JBHENE010000113.1, read on the forward strand.
GACTGGCAGCAGCTGTTTGCAGACGATCTTCGTGAGCGGATAGAGCCGCGTGCCGGCGCCGCCGGCGAGGAGAATGGCTTTCTTGTTCATAAGATTTCGTTAGCGCCAACGCAGCAACAGGTCGGACCACTCTCGCCAAAGCTTCGAACGGCCCGCAAGATCGATTCCGACGGTGTCTCTGAGCAGTTCGAGCGCACGCGCGGTCGATCCTTCCTGCAGAAAAGTGCCTGCGAGGCCTTCGACGAGCTTTCGCCCTCTGACGCGGCCACCGACGCATTCGCCGAGGGCGGATCTGATTGTCGCAACCGGCAGCTCAGATGTCGCTTCGACTGCAGCGCTCACAGTCACGCCACACAGCTTCTTTAACATCACCGCGCAGAGCAGCATCCGCGAGCTGGTTGCGTGCACGTGTGTGATGTTGTTCTGACGCAGCATCGGTCGGAGCGCGATCGCGTAGCGCGCCTGCTGGAGAAAGGCGCGCGCAGGTGCGCGATTCGGCTGATTTGCGCGATCCTCTTCCAGAGCGTGAGCCAAATCGCGGTGAGCTTCCCATTCCGCTTCGACCACCATTGGATCCGGTAGGAAGACGAGGCGCGTTGCGAGTCGCCTGAGCTTCTGAGTTGGCCGCAACTCAGCGGCTGCGGCAGCGACAAAGGTCGTGATCGCGACGCCGCGATTTTCCATCTCTTCGAGCTCGTCTCCGAGCATCGGGAATTCAGCATCGGGCCAAGCTTCGACGAGGTAAGCAATCGTGTTTCCGCTTGGTGTCTTTACCCGCGACGGATGTTCGTCCGGCATCGCGGCTGCGATCCGTTCGAACAGCGCCATCAAAGGCGCGATCGTGCTCTCGACCTGAAAGTATTGCTCAACGCGCGCGCGTCCGGCATTGCCAAACGTGACCCGGAGCCACTGGTCCTCGATCAGCCGCTGCAGCGCTTTGGCAAACGCGCCGCTATCGTCAGTCGGCGCGAGCAAACCGATCAAGCCGTGCACAACTGCTTCCGGAATGCCAGCGACCGTCGTTGAGACGACTGGCCGTGCCGAAGCCATCGCTTCCAAAATGACTGTCGGGAATACATCGCTCGCTCCTGCATCATCGATCCGCGAAGCCAGCGCGAAGATATCGCACCCGCGGAGCTTCTCGAAGATGGCCTGCTGCGGCAGCGCGCCGGCGAGGGTGACGTTGGCGGCGAGGTCGTCCGCGACGATTTGCGCCTGCAATGTCTCGCGAAGCACGCCGTCGCCAACGATCTCGCACGCGAAGTCGACGCCGAGTCGCTTCAGCTCTGCACAGGCGGCGATGAGAACATCGAAGCCTTTGAAAGGCACAAGACGACCGACGCTCAAAATCCGGCTCGTGCCGGTGGTGACGTCGGCGGGCGGGATCGCGTCGAAATTCGACAAATCCATTCCGTTATAGACGCGGTGGATCTTCGCGACGGAGTCAGGGCAACGTGCCGAGAGTAGGCCGCGGCTGTAATCCGTCTCGACGGCGACGAACTCCGCCGCCGCACATATCTCGCGGAGCAGCTCGTCGTTGCCGAGATCGGACATGAAGTCCTGACCATGCGCGGTGATGCTGAATGGAATTCCGGAGATTTCCTTCAAAAAAAGCGCGGTGTGGGCGGCGCGGTTCGCGAAGTGGACATGGAAATGCTGGATGCCCTCGCGTTTAAAAAGCGCCGCGAAGTAGCACGCGTTGCGAGCGCGCAACGCAGGTTTGAAGGCGGCGCCGTATTTCCGGTCGTGCGCTGCAATCAACTCTGTCGGCCAGCGCTGTTCCTCCTGCGCCTGCTCTTCCCAGAAGCGCAGCATCGCCGGCGGCGGCGCGTAATGCACCGCCGCTTCAAGCCGCGCAGCGTGCGCGTGCCGGATGCTGGTCAGCGGCGGGTGGATCGAGCCGATCAGCAACGGACAGCCGCGGCGTTCCAACTCCAGCATCTCGGTGTCGCAGAACGTCTGCGAGAGCACCGGATAACGCGAATAAAGGTAGGCGAGACGCACGTGCGGGAAGTGGAGCAAACGGGGACCGCGTTTCCCACAACAGAATGCAACTGCCTGCGCGGCTCAAGCCACAGCGCGGGCGGTCGAACTCTTACGAAAATTCGACGTCTTTGCCGGGGTCCATCTCGAAATCGAGCGTGACTGCTGCGGCGGTGTTCGGCTTCACGACATCCTCGACATATTTCACGTAGATTGGGTCTTCGGCGAAGATCTCGTATTTATCCATCGATTCGAAATCAATCGAGACGAAGAACGGCCATTCCATGTCTGGATTAATGCGCTTGCCGCACTTGATGCTCATGACTTCCGGAATCTTCAGAAGCTGCATCCGCGTCTGCCTCATCATTTCCTCCACGCGTGCCGGCGTGACCTCGGGCTTCAGCCGGAACAGAACGACGTGGTGGACCATGAAGGCTTAGGTTTTAGGCGGGGGAAGTTTACCGCGCAAGCGTGAAACCTTTGCGGGTTTCCACCGCGCTCACGGCTACTTTTTCCAGTCAAGCGCGCCTTTTTTCAGCGCGTAGATATAACCGACCATCAGCACCGAGACGAAGCTGAGCATGCTCCAGAGAATGCCTTTGCTCTGCACGATTGATTCTTTGTAAACGACCGCCCACGGATACATGAACACGATCTCGAGATCGAAAAGAATGAAGAGCATCGCGACGAGGTAGAACTTCACGCTGAAGCGCGGCTGGGCCTCGCCTTGCGGGAGCATTCCGCACTCGTAAGCACTGTCTTTGATCTTCGTGCGCTTGCCCGCCTTCCCGAGCAACACGCTCGTGATCAACGCCCCGGCCGCGAATCCGATCGCCACCAGGATGTGGAGCAGAACAGGGAGATATTCGCTAATCATAAGTGAGGCGAGGGTGGTCTAAAGGCAACATGTTACTTGCTCGCCGCGGCTGTCGTTTTGCGGGCCGGCGTTTTACTGGTGCCAACGGGAAGGTGGCCGTTCTGCGACGCGATTGCCAACGCGAGAGCCGCTGGCGACCCTTTATACTTCTTGCCGGTCTTCGTGACGGCGCCCCGCGCGACAAGGTTCTGTAATTTTTCGTAAGAACGCAGGCGTAACATTTCGTCGCCGCCGTTAGCCGCATTCCGCGCCCGCAGATTCGCATGCACGAGCTCGAAGACCTGCTTGAACTCGTAGGAGGCGCGACGGGAAAGCACCGCTACCAGCTCTTCGGTTACTAGGTCAGGAACTCGTCGGGAGAATGCGTGGTTGTTCATAATTTCAATAGAGCGACGGATCATACCAGATTGGTGCAGGAGAGCAGTAGTTTTCTAGACTGCTCGAAACGCAAGCTTTCGAGGCGGTAATCCGCTGCCTTTAGCTCACTCGGCGTCGTCCTCGTCTTCCTCGGGACTCGCGGTGGGCGAGGGCCCCGCGGGATTCGCGAACGGCGCCGGCGGATTTGGATTTCCGGACGCTCCGGCCTGCTTCTGGTAGAAACCCGTTGCTGCTCCCGATGCGCCGAGAATTCCAATCGCGGCCTGATATATCGAAACAGGACCGACCGACTCGCTCACGTAGCCGTCGTCCTGGTAGGTCTGCGACATCACAATCGGACTGAGGTGCTTGGTCACCACTTCCGGCGCGGGAAGTTTTCCGAGATCAACCGCATCTGCGATCCCCGGCACGAACGCCGCACCCATGATCAGCATCGGCCGAAGCGCGGCGTCCAGCCGGCTATAGAGCAACGCCGCATCGACAAATGTGAATGCCTGCGTCGGCTTTGGCACCAGCGCAGAACCTGCCTTAAACACCGGCGCGTCGGCGAGTCGCGCAGCTTCACTGCCGCTGCCGCGCTTGACCGCGGCTTCGACCGAGAGGCGGTCGAGACCAGCGACGAGCAACTCCTTGCCGACGGCAATCGTCGGCGCCAGCGGGATCATCGGGTTCGCAGGTGGAAGCGTATAATACTGCACGCCGTCACTCGGGGATTGCATCCACTGTTGGTCCTCATCGGCGACGGCAGTAAACGCCGCGACAATGCGGTTTGCCTTCTCGACGTCACGCACCGGTAAACTAAAGAGCAACGCCGGGATCTTCGTCGTCGCCGACCAATCGCCGATGACGCTCCCCTCCAATGCAAACGCGCTCGTGAAGTCATCCAGCGTGAAGCCTTTCGCACCGAGCGCGCCGAGCTTTTGCCCGAATCGCGCCAACCAGCCTGTCGCCACGGCCCCGGCGGGATCCGGCAACGTCATCTCGTGTGGGAGATTGAGCAGGCTCGCCACGTAGAGAAACGAATCGGCCGTCGCGAGCGCTAAGGAGTTGCGCGTCAGCTCAGCAGGCGTGTCGCGCTTCGGCATCCCGACAAACAGCACGTCCCGAAACTTCCCGTTGTCGAAGCTGCTCGACGCCGCCACACTGCGGATCTTTCGCAGCGTTTCCCATTGCGTCTGGTTTACCGCGCCCTGATTGCGCGCCGCGAGCTTCTCGAAATATCCGTCTAGCCTGGCATACGCGAACGCGGCGTAGCCCATCGGCATGTGTTTGAACGCAGCTGCGTAGGTGCCATCACCGCCGAGCGTCGTTGCTGCGTCTTTGGCGCGACCATCCACCCGATCGAGCAGGGCTTTCACGAGCTCGACGTTGTTGGCCGCGAGAAACCAGTCGCCATCGTAAACAGTCGCGAACGTGAGAGTGCCTCGCGTCATCACCTGCAGCTGATGGCTCTGGTATTCGACCGTTGTTGGAGTTGTTCCTTCCGTCACGCGCGCGCGCCACTTGCCGATGATCTTCTCAGCATCGGCAGCGCTCCCTTTGAACCGGAAGCCGCCCGCGAACTGCGGCTGATCTCCCTCCCAGGATGTCAGTGCGACGAACGCATCGCGCACTCCGAGCTGCTCCACCTGCTGCAAGTTCTCGTGCACGCCGGCGTTTGATGGAATTTTCGCGAGTGGTTTCTGCAGAAAATCCTGCAATGCCGGTTCGCGCCAGAGTTTGTAGAGATCCGTCTGGTGCCATTGTTCGCGCGAGCGGTTCAGATCCGGCAGGTGCAGCAGCGCCACCGTCTCTTTCGGCAATAACGCCGCGACCGTGGCGCTCGATGACGCGGTCCGAATGTTCGCCCGCATCCCGAACCAGACGGCGAACGCAACCGCGGCGGCGAGGACGATAACCAGCAGAAGTCGTTTCATCACGAGCGCGATAGTAACGGTGGGGCGGGTTTGCAGCGAGCGCTTAACTGCACGCGCCGCAGCTACGCACGCGGGTGGAACTTGCGATGCACCGCCTTCAGCCGTTGCTGATCCACGTGCGTGTAGACCTGCGTCGTTGAGATGTCGGAATGCCCGAGCAGCTCCTGGATAATGCGCAGATCTGCACCGTTGCTCAGCAGATGCGTCGCGAAGCTGTGCCGCAGCAGATGCGGATAGATGTTCGATTCGAGCCCCGACTGTTTCGCCCGCGCTTTCACGATCTGCCAAAGCCGCACCGTGGTGAGCTTCGAGCCCCGGACCGAGAGGAAAATCTCGCTGCTCGAGCGCGGCCTCACCAGCTTCGGCCGCTCGGTCGAGACGTAAGCCGCCAGCGCGTCGCAAGCGCGCCGGCCGACTGGCACCAGCCGCATCTTGTTGCCCTTGCCCGTGACTCGCAGGATGCGCTCCTCCGCGTTGAAATTCTCCAGACGCGCGTTTGCGAGCTCTGAAATCCTCAAGCCACTCGCGTAAAGCAATTCCATGATCGCGCGGTCACGCAGCCCCAGCGGCACCGTCGTCTTGATGCTGTCGATTAACTGCTCCACCTGCAGCTCGTTCAACGTCTCGGGCAGATAGCGTTCGATGCGCGGCAGCGTCAACGTTTCCGCCGGATCGCGGTCGATGCGACCTTTCGTCGCGAGGAAGCGAAAGAAAATCTTTAACGCCACCACGATCAGCTTGATCGATGACGCTGCCAGCCCGCCGTGTTTTCGGGCCGCGAGATAGTCGGAGATCAGCGGCATCGTCACATCGCGCGCCGAGGCGACCTGCCGCGCACTCGAGCACCAGCTCGTAAACTCCGAGAGCGAACGCCGCGTCGAGAGCTGATAATTATCCGACAACCCGCGCTCCGTCGCGAGGAAGCGGATGAACAAATCGATCTCCTCTTCCATCGCCCCGAGGTTCACCGAAACGGCGGCGCAAGGCAACGCGACGCTTCGCATGTCGACCAGCGTGCCTGATGACTTTCCTGTAGCGGCGGTTTGTAGCTCCGAAGCTTTCTCAAAATGCTGGCATTTGGCGTCGGCCTCGCGTGCGCGTTAGAAATCGCGGCCACAGGAGTCGCCCTCGCGCTCAACCAATGTTTGAACAACGCCCCGCCGTAATACGTCTCATCTGCATCCTCCGCGGCCGCGCGTGCGAAGAACAAAAACAAATCGTGTGTGTGCCTGAGAGCCGATTGACAAGAAGAGAGCGAATGCTGGAAAATTTCACACAAGAATGAGTCTCGACCTAAACACGTTGCTGCAAGATTGGCCTCATGAATCTGGCTCGATCAAAGTCCGCAAGATTCTCGGCCTCGATGGCCGCGAAAAACTGCAACTGCGCATCGATCTCGGCATTCTCCAGATGGAAATGACTGGCCGCCCCGATGGCCAGCGTCCGCACAACTGCGAGTCGCTCCTCGAGTACCACCGCCGCCGGGCCACGCGCGCAGAAGGTCGCGGCGAGGAATACGAGCTGAGCAGTGACCAATGCAACGAGCTGCAGCAGGAAGGCATCCAATACTACCACCGCTACCTCAGCTTGTTCCAAATCAACGACTTCGCCTTGGTGGTCCGCGACACGCAGCGGAACCTGGATCTCTTTGAGTTCGTCGCCGAGCACACTGAGCGCGAGGAAGTCGGCTGGAGCTTTCAGCAATTTCGCCCCTACGTGCTAATGATGAACACGCGCGCCAAAGCGTCGATCCTCTTGGGCGACGGGAAATTCGCTGATGCGATGCGCGAGATCGAAGCAGGGCGCGACTCGATCCAAGAATTCTTTCAGCAGTCGAACTTTCCTGAGCTCGCCCAAAAAAGCTCCGAGGTGGCGTTCCTCGAAGAGTGGCTCGAGGAAGTCAGCTCGAAGCGCCCGCTCTCGAAGCTCGAAATCATGCAGCGCGAGATGGAAGTAGCCATTGCGAGTGAACTTTACGAGCGCGCTGCCGAGCTGCGCGACGCGATCCGGCTGCTCGAGATTCGCCAGTCGCGGGCGTAGCTGTGTCCTTCTGCCGCGGCAACGGGGAACCGATTGCGGCTTGTCGCCGGCGTTCGTAGAGTCGTCCGGTGAGCGACTCAAAGCCTAGCTACATCGAACGGAAAGAGCGTTTCGCTCGCAAGATGTCGGGCAAGGCGAAGCCCACCGTCCGCTCTGAAAACCGTCTTCCTCCGGGCCAGCATCTCACGCCCGGATTTCCGGTCCTCGATCTCGGCATCCGCCCCGACGTTCCACTGACCAAATGGCGTCTCGAAGTCAGCGGGCTGGTTGAGCAACCGCGCGCCTTCACCTGGGAAGAGTTCAACGCGCTCCCGAAGTTCGAAGATGTGAGCGATTTCCACTGCGTCACGACTTGGAGCAAGTTCGACGTGCGTTGGACCGGCGTCGCCTTCTTCAGTCTGACTGACGCGGTGAAGGTGAAGCCCGAAGCGAAATACGTCCTCTTCGGCAGCTACGATGGCTACACCACCAACGTCGCGCTCGACGACGTGATGGACGACGACGTGCTCATCGCGACCGCGTACGACGGCAAGCCGCTCCCGCGCGATCACGGTGGCCCGGCGCGCGTAATCATCCCGAAGCTCTACGCCTGGAAAGGAGCGAAGTTCATCCGCTCGATCGAATTTGCAGCCGAAGATCAGCTCGGGTTCTGGGAAGTTCGCGGTTACAGCAATACCGCCGATCCGTGGACAGAAGATCGATTTTCTTAAAGGCCAATTCGGAAACCAGAAAACCAGACTTAGAACCTCTTTCTGGCTTTATGGTTTTTAAATTAAAACCTCTTCTCTGCTGCATCCTTCTCTCAGTCATCGGTCGTTCGTTCGCCGATTTCCGCGAGTTCCAGTCAGTGTCGGTTGATGCCGACTTACACGCTAAGCTTGGCAAAGTAGCGGAAGAAACCCTGCAGCAGTTCCCAAGACTAACATCCGAAACATTAGCGATCAGCGTGATTGACCTAACGAATGCCGAAGCACCGCTGCGTGCCGATTACCACGGGGACGCCTCCTTCTACCCGGCATCGGTGATGAAGCTGTTCGTCATGACACAGATCTTTCAGGAGGGCCGCCGCTCGCCGGAGATCGAGCGCGCGTTGCGTGAGATGATCCACGTGTCCGATAACGATGCCACAGCCTACCTCATGGACGTGCTAAGCGGCACGACCGGTGGCCCTGAGCTGGAAGGCCGAGCGCTTGAGGAATTCATCGATCGCCGCCGCACCACGAACCGTTACTTCGCCACCTTGGGCTACGACATCAGCGCGATGATGAAGCCCTGGAGCTTCGGGCCCTACGGGCGCGAAATGCAGCTGCTGGGTGAGAACAAAATTAACCGTAACCGTGCGAGTGCGAACACGTTTGCGTCGCTCCTTTACTGGATCGTGCGGAAGCGAGCCGTCTCACCCGCAGCCTCAGAACAAATGCTGGCTCTCCTGGTCCGACCACTCGAAAACCGTCGCCCAGATGAAAACCAGGTAAACGAATTCCTTGGCGAGTCGTTCGCGCCCGGCACGAAGCTCTGGTCGAAGTCAGGCGACACCAGCGAAGTGCGGCATGATGCTGCTTACGTCGAGCTACCGAACGGGAAGAAGCTAATCC
>JBHENE010000114.1:0-16054 GCA_046262215.1 Chthoniobacterales bacterium
CTTCTCGTCGCTCGCCGCGTGGGCGCAGCGCGATCTGAAACGCATGGTCGCCTACCTGTCGATCAATCACCTCGGCTACTGCCTGCTCGCGCTCTTCGCAGTCAGCGCGACAACGGCCGAGCCGCTCGCCCACACGCAGGCAGCCTTGAGCGGCGTGTTCATGCAAATCTTTAACCACGGCATCACCGCCGCTGCGCTGTTCTACTTCGTCGGTCTCCTCGAAGAACGCCGCGGCGCGCGCGACCTCAACGATTTCGGCGGCCTGATGCAGCGCGCGCCGCTCTTCTGCGGCTGGATGAGCATCGCAATCTTCTCCTCGTTAGGCCTGCCTGGCTTGAACGGTTTTATCGGCGAGTTCCTCATCTTCAAAGGCTCGTTCGCAACCGCGGGCGCCTTCACGTGCGTCGCGGTCTTCGGTCTGCTGATCACGGCAATTGTGTTATTGCGTATGATGCAGGCGCTCTTCAGCGGCGCTGTTGCGGAGAGCTGCGGGACATTCCCGGAACTCCTTGGAAGCGAAAAGCTCGTCGTGATCCCCGTCAGTCTGCTGATGATCGCGATCGGCGTCGCGCCACAATTCATCGTCAGGATCTTCAACGCCACCGTCAGGGAGATGGCGCAGCTGTTTGCGTAGCGACTGATGATCGCCTGGACGATATATCTGACGTTCGCGGCTGCGGTGGTGACGCTGTTTCTGCCGCGCGCCGGTGCGCGATGGGTGGCTCTCGCCGCAGCTGCAGGAGGGTTCGCCGTCACGTCGCTGGAGTTCATCGGTACGAACGATCTCGCGATCCTCAACACGGTGGTGCGACTGCCGTGGGTGCCTGTCCTCGGGATGGAGTACCATCTCGCGTTCGACGGTATCAGTCTGACGCTTTGCCTCGTCACAGGCCTGACGGCGGTCTGCGCCGTGCTCTTTTCGTGGGACGTCGAGGAACGGCCTAACGAGTTCTTCTTCTGGCTGCTGCTCGTGGTTGGCGGGTCGTATGGCGTATTCCTCAGCGCCGATCTGTTTCTCTTCTTCGTCTTCTACGAGCTCGTCATCGTGCCGAAGTTCTTCCTGATCGCGATCTGGGGCTCCACGAACAAGCAATACGGCGCGATGAAGCTCACGCTCTACTCGTTCCTCGGCGGCGCGCTGGTTATGATCGGCATCATTGCGATCTATGCGACGGCCGGAAAAGAGAGCGTAGCATCGGCGCTGGATGTCCAACAGCTCGCGCAATTCCCAATCGCGCCGGCGGTTCAGGCGTGGGTTTTTCCGGTTCTGTTCCTCGGGTTCGCGATTCTCGCGGGTATCTGGCCGTTGCACACGTGGGCGCCGACCGGACACGTCGCCGCGCCGACTGCCGGTTCGATGCTGCTTGCCGGCATCGTGATGAAACTCGGAGCGTACGGTGCGCTCCGCATCGCGATGAATCTTCTGCCTTCCGGGTTTGCGATGTGGCAGAACTCGATCGTCTTCGCTGCCGTCATTGGGATCGTATATGCGGCGGCAGTCGCACTACGACAACGCGACCTGAAGTTCGTGATCGGCTACTCGAGCGTCAGCCACATGGGGTTTGTGCTGCTCGGGCTCGCGTCCGCAACTGCCCTCGGTGCCACTGGCGCGGTGTTGCAGATGTTCTCGCACGGAGTGATTGGCGCGCTGCTCTTCGCAATTGCGGGAATGGTTTACCGCCGCACTCACACACGGGACTTGAACGAACTGTCCGCCTTCGGACTGGCGCGCGCCTTGCCGTTCGCCGCGTTCGCGTTTGTGGTGGCATCCGCTGCGTCGATGGGAATTCCGGGATTCAGCGGCTTCGCGGCGGAGATCACGATCTTGATCGGCGCGTCGAAGAACTACCCGGTCGCCGTTTGGATCACCGGGCTCGGGATGGTGCTGGTCGCGGCATTTACTCTGCGTGCGCTCAAAATGGCCTTCTTCGAGGAATCGACATCCGCGGAAGAACAAGCGTTGACGCTGTCGCCGGTCACGCTCGCGGAGAAACTTGGCGCCGGCCTGCTCATTTTCAGCACGCTTGCCGTCGGCGTTTACCCAAGATTCCTCCTCGATCGCATCATGCCGGCAGTAGAAGCGATGAGCTTTCTGAAACCGTGAATTACCTCGAACTGCTGAAGCTCGCGGCGCCGGAAGCAATCGTCGTTTTCGCGGCGATCATCGTCCTCACCGTCGGGCTGGCGCGCGCGAACTCCGAGTTGATCTGCTCGATCGTTGCGGCACTCGGGCTCATTGCTGCAGGCATCGCCGTGTCGATGCTGCCGCACGCAAATCTCTTCGGCGGCATGCTCGTCGTTTCCCCGCTGACGATGCTGTTTCAGATTATCTGCCTCGCGCTCGCATTGTTCGCTGTGCTGCTCGCTCACGGCGGCAGTGTTCGCCATCGTGCGGAGTATCTCGCGCTTCTTTTATTCGCGACGGTCGGGCTGATGCTCCTCATCAGCAGCGAAGAACTGCTCATGATCTTCATCGGACTCGAGCTCACCGGCTTGTCGCTCTATCTGATGACGGCGTTCGACAAAGCCGACGGACGCTCGGCCGAAGCCGGCATGAAGTATTTCCTCTTCGGGAGCACGGCCAGCGCGTTCACGTTATTCGGGCTCAGCTTCGTCTACGGGATCGCGGGCAGCACTGCGCTCGCCGCGATTGGCGAAAAGCTCACCGCCCAGGCAGTGCAACCACTCCTCGCCGCTGGCATTGTGATGACCCTTGTCGGCCTCGCCTTCAAAGTCGCCGCCGCGCCGTTCCACCTTTGGGCACCCGACGCATACGAAGCTGGGCCAGTACCTTCGGCGGCATTTATCGCTTCGGCTTCGAAAGCCGCATCGTTCGTGGTGCTCGGAAAAGTGGTGCTCATCGGCTTCGGCGCTGCGCAAGGGAGCGCCGACTGGCACGCGATAGCCGCCGGTTGGTCGCCCATCCTCGCCGCGATCGCCGCTCTGTCGATCGTCCTCGGCAACCTTGTCGCGCTGGCGCAGACAAACGTGCGGCGATTGCTCGCTTACTCCGCGGTTGCGCACGCCGGGTACACGTTGCTGGGCATCATCAGCGGGCGTGCTGGTTTTGCGGCGACGTTGTTCTATACGACTGTCTACGCATTCACGCTCGTCGGCGCCTTCGGTGTGATCGCTCGCGTGCGAGCTGCGACTGGCGGCGACGACATCTCAAATTTTCGCGGTCTCAGCATCCGATCACCGTTGCTCGCGGGTTGCATGGCGATTTTCCTGTTATCACTCGCCGGACTGCCGCCCCTCGCTGGGTTCTTCGGAAAGTTCTATCTGTTCAGCGCAGCGCTAGGCGCGGGTGACAATCACGGTTTGCTCTGGCTGGTTGCGCTTGCGCTCTTGGGCAGCCTCGTCTCGCTCTACTACTATCTTGCGGTCCTTCGCGTGATCTTTGTAGATGAAGCCGCGGCCGAAGATTCCGCGCCGATCATCCCGCAATCGCTTCAGCGAATTGCACTAACGGTTTTAGCCGCAGCAGTTGTCCTGTTGGGAACGCTGCCTGCCACTCTCGTCGCGCGGATTGTCGCGTCTCTTGAGTGATCTTCCTGCGAAGCTAACCTCTTGACCCGGCGCCGCGCGCCGCAACAGAATCGCGGCATGAGAACCCGCCTCGCTCAGTTCGCAGCAGCGGCCGGTCTCGCGGCCGTGATCACCTCGCATAGCTTCGCCCAGAGCGAACCGACCGAGCCGCTCGATCCCGCCGTCAAACAAGCGCACGACCGTCTGCCGGATGACCAACCAAAAGGCACCGCCGCATCCGGCACAAAGAACGCTGCGAGCACGACGACTGCGACCGCTCCCACTACCGGCGAGCCTAGCGAGGCCGACATGATGCAGATGATGGCCGAGATGGGAAAGGTGAACGAGAACCACAAACTGCTCGAGCAGTTAGTGGGTGATTGGACTTACACGGTGAAGATGTGGATGGCGCCGGAGATGCCGCCGAGCGAATCGAAAGGGACGGCGTCGCGCAAAGCGGAAATGGGCGGCCGTTATTTCATCGCGAACGCGACGGGCAAGTTCCAGATGCCCGGTCCTGACGGCAAGATGCAGGAAGTCGATTTCAAAGGCATGTCAGTCGACGGCTACGACAACGCGAAGAAGAAGTTCGTGTCGTCGTGGATCGACAGTATGGGCACTGGCATCTTACTCTCCGAAGGGACCTACGATCCCAGCACAAAGACGTTCGCTTACGTCGGGAACTACGACATGGCGCCCGGCGTGACCTCGAAGGTCCGCGAAACGGTCACGCTAGAGGATAAGGACCACTACACGATGGCGATGTGGGAGCACCGTGGGGGCGAGGACGCGAAGACGATGGAGATTGCGTACACACGCAAAAAGTAGCTTCACGCGCGACATAAACCGTGAACTATCAGGAGGTTAAGCCAAATGTTCAACGTTGCAGGAGACGAATCGTCTCACTCGTGGTATAATCGGCGATGGCTAAACCTTCCGGATCCTCCTTTTCCCGTCGCGCACCTGATAACATCACCGAAGAGTTAGTCGCCATTCTCTCTTCCAAAACGGCTTATGAATTTAAGCCGCTTTTCGAAGTGATTCTGGCGAATCTGCGGGAACGCAACGCAGCCAGCGGCGGTGAAGAGATGCTCCGCCTCCGTTGCTACGAGAAGCTCCAAAGTCTCGTCGCGCAGGGAGCAGTCGATCGCAAAGTGAACGGCACCGTCAAAAAGTACAAAGGGGTGCCGGCACGTTTGGCCGCACTTGGCGCAGAGCAGAAAACGCTGCGGGCGGAGTGGGATCAGCGCGCGCTCGATAAGGCTGCCGCAGCGGCGAAGTAGGTCACGCCTGCGACGCTACGTCGCATGGTCAACCGCAGCAGCGAGCCGGCGTAAGTCGTCCAACAGAATCCGCACGTCGTCGAGTTGCGTGCGGAAATTCATCACGCATCCGCGCAGGCCGAACCTGCCGTTGATCTGCGCGTTCGAGAGATAAGAGTTGCCGTCCTGCTGTAAGGCCAGGAGTAACTGCTCGTTAACCGCGTCGAGTTCTTGCTCCGAAGCAATGTCGCGCGCCGTCGCGTCTGATCTGAGGTGTGTCGGCACGTAACGGAAGCAGAAGATCGATAGCTCCACGGGTGCGAGCATTTCGAAGTCGCTGCTGGCATGCACGAGCGCCTCCAGCTTCCTCGCGCAGGCGAGATCTTTCTCGAGCGCCTCTCGGAGCGGGCGCATGCCGACGAGTTGTAACATCATCCAAACCTTGAGCGCGCGAAAACGTCGCGATAGCTCTGGACCGTAATCCCAATACGCGAATGACTCGTCGGCCTGCTGCGCAAGGACGCGCGTGTATTCCGCCTCATGCGCAAAGGCGGCCCGAGCGGCCGCTGCATCGCGATACAACACACACCCGCAATCGACCGGCAGGTAGAGCCACTTGTGTGGATCGAGTGAGATCGAGTCGGCTCGTTCCATGCCGGCGAACAGGGGATGAACTGATGCCGCCAGCGTCGCGAACCCGCCGTAGCTGCCGTCGACGTGCAGCCACAAACCATGTCGATCCGCCACGTCGCGCAGCGCAGCGATCTGATCGCATGCACCCGTCATGACCGTTCCCGCGTTAGCGACGATGCAGAACGGAAGGTATCCAGCCGCCAGATCTTCTTCGATCATCCGCTCAAGCTCGTCGGCGCGTACCTTGAAGCGTTCGTCGGTGGAGACTTCGCGAACATTATCGCGTCCGATCCCCAGCAGCGCCGCTGCCTTGGCGATCGAATGGTGCGTCTGATCGGAACAATAAACACGCAGCTGGCGCGATGAGCTTTGCATTCCCGAGCGCGAGGCGTCCGGCGCGACGGCGTGACGCGCGGAGGCCAGGGCGGAGAAGTTCGCCATGGATCCTCCGCTCACGAACAACCCCGCGGCGTCGGCTTCGAACCCCACGATCTGCTTGATCCAATCAATCGTTAGGCGTTCCAACTCGACCGCTGACGGTGCGGAACGCCAAACGGTCAGATTCGCGTTCAGCGTCGACGCGAGCAGATCGGCGACGGCCGCGATAGCTGTGCCCGGTCCCTGCACGTAACCGAACATTCGCGGATGCGCGTTTTGCCGCGTCAATGGAACGATCGTCTCGGTGAAGGTCTCGAGCAGTTCGTCGAAAGTTCGTCCGTCCTCGGGTAGCGCCGTGACTAAGCGCTCACGAATCGCTGCCGAAGTTGTGGCCGGATACACGCTCCGATCCCGAATCGAGCTGAGGTGATCGGCCATCGCGTTGATGGCGGCTTTTCCCCACCTGCGAATCTCATCAGCTGAAGGATCGAGCGACATCTGGATTCAGAAACGGAAGCTATCAGTAGCGCGCCAATTTGACGACACCGCGAGATTAAACATCGTTGCGCCGAGGAGAAGATAATCATGGTCCGGCTCGGAAAGTGGTAGCGGCGAGCGCTCTCTCGATATCGACGACGTGCGAGTCACAGTGAGTGAACTGTAGTTGCGTGGCGCATCTACGTCACAGCCTGCGCGGTTTACTAGTCGGCCTGACGCCGCCTTTTCGTTAACATCGTCGCGTGAAGACCTATGACATCTGCGTAGTCGGCCTCGGCGGGATGGGCAGCTCGATTCTCGCTCATTGTGCCGCGCGTGGTGCACGCGTCATCGGGCTCGAGCAGTTCTCGCGCGGCCATGATCTCGGCGCATCGAGCGGTCGCACGCGGATGATCCGGAAGGCTTATTTCGAAGATCCAGCATATGTGCCGCTCGCCCTGCGCTCATATGAGCTGTGGTATGAACTCGAGCGCATCGTCGGCGAACAACTTCTCTACTCAACCGGTGTCCTCACCGTTGGCACCGAAGCGAGTGAAATCATCGCCGGCACGCAGCGCGCCGCACGCGAACACAATCTAGCCCTCGAGTGTCTCAGTGCTGGGGAAGTGCAGCGGCGTCATCCCATGCTGAAGGTTCGGCCCGATGAAGTCGGCGTCTTCGAGCCCGATGCGGGTGTGCTGAAACCGGAGCGTGCGATCGCGGCGCAGCTCGCTCACGCGGAACAGCTCGGCGCGACGATGAAATTCGATGTCGCCATGACTCATTGGGAGACACGCGACAAAGGATGCGATGTCGTGCTCGCCGACGGCTCGCGCGTTTCTGCCCGAACGTTGATCCTCGCCCTTGGTCCATGGGTCCAACGCACATTGGCTGACCTCGGCGTCGCGATTCGGGTGCAGCGAAACGTGCAGGCGTGGTTCGCGCCGAAGAGAGACGAATACGCAGCCGGCAGTTTTCCCGCCTTCCTGCTGAATCGCGCGGGGCTGCCCGCGCCACTCTACGGCTTCCCCGATTTCGGCGAAGGCATCAAGATCGCCTGGCACGGTTTCGGCGATCTCACCGCCGCCGAGCACGTCGATCGCGAGATCAACAAAGCGCGCGACATCAAGCCGCTCGCACGCGCGACCGACGGTTGGATGCCGGGAGCCGCGGCGAAATTCCTCGACGCGAAAGTCTGCATGTATTCACTCACGCCGGACGAGCACTTCATCGTCGACCGTCATCCGGATCATGAACGCGTGATTCTCTGCGGCGGCTTCTCTGGTCACGGCTTCAAGTTCGCGCCCGTCATCGGTGAGATCGCCGCTCAACTGGCAATGGATGGCAGCACGCGACACCAGATCGATTTTCTCTCCCTGTGCCGCTTCGCCGGATAGCTGACCTCGTTCGGCCGCGAATCGTGTGTCGCCGCGCGCAGCGTGAGGCGAACGCTTGACGCTTCCCGAATTCCACGACGATAACGGGAGCGCCTTGGCTGCAAACTCGATCTCTCCCAGCGGCACTCGCGAAATCCCTCCGCGAGGCCGCGTCGAATCTGTCGACGTCCTTCGCGGCCTCGTCATGGTGATCATGGCGCTCGATCACGTCCGCGACTTCTTCTCCGGCTACAGCGGCGGCGCGACCGACGCCGCGACGACGTTCGGCATGATGTATTTCACGCGCTGGATCACGCACCTTTGCGCGCCGACGTTTGTGTTCCTCGCGGGCACGTCGATCTACCTTCAATCGCGCCGCAAGCCGCGCCCGCAGCTCGCCCGATTCCTCGTTAGCCGCGGCCTTTGGCTGATGCTGCTGGAGATCGTCGTGGTGAGCTCAATGCTGACGTTTCATCCGAGCGCGCGCTTCCTGTTCCTGCAGGTGATTTGGGTAACCGGCGCCTCGATGATTATCATGGCCGCGCTGATTTACCTGCCGCTTTGGAGTGTGCTCGCGTTTGGCTCTGTGCTGGTGCTCGCGCATAATGCATTCGATTCCTTGCGGCCGCGGACCTTCGGCCCGATCGGCGCGACGATCTGGCGGTTGCTCCATGTGCCCGGGCTGCTGACGACGCCGACGTCCGGCTACTTTTGGATCAATCTCTACCCGCTCATCCCGTGGCCAGGCGTGATGGCTCTCGGTTTCGCGTTCGGCGTTCTCTTGCAGCGTTCGCGGGCGCAGCGGCAGCGCGCGATGCTGCTCCTCGGGGTCGGCGCGATTGCTGCCTTTGCCGTTCTACGTTTCACGAATTTATACGGCGATCCGCTCCGGTGGAAACATCAGGCCTCGGTCGCGAGGACGTTCATGTCATTCATGGACGTCCAAAAGTATCCGCCATCGCTCCTTTATCTGCTCGCTACGATTGGTGTTTCGCTTTGCCTGATGGCTGCGTTTGAAGCGTTGCAGGCGCGCGGAATTCTCGGGGCGCTCCGCTCAATCCTTTCCGTCTACGGGCGAGTCCCGTTCTTCTATTACGTGCTGCATTTCACGTGCATCCATCTGGCCGCTTTGCTCACCACCGCGGCGCTCGGATTGAACTGGCGCTGGTGGATCACGCTGCCGCCAGCAGGTGGAGTTTTCGCCGGCCAACCACCCGGCTACGGCTTCTCGCTGCCGATCGTGTATCTCGTCTGGCTGCTGATCGTGGTGCTTTGTCTCTTCCCGTGCCGATGGTTTGCTGGAGTGAAACAGCGGAACCGCAGCGCGTGGTTGTCTTACTTATAAGCTGCTGCGGTTGGCGAACGCTTCCTGCTTGTCGATCGCAGCGGCGGCTGAGAGAGAAGTGATGTGCCGTCGCCGCGCGCCATGTCGCTAGTCGGGTTCGTGCTTCTCATTGCGGCGATGGTATCCCTGTTACAGACGCGGCAATTAATCGCCGTCTCAAAGGCCGGTTGCGCAGCGGACAAAACGGCTCCTCCCGTTCATCTACTAGGTGCAAGCCGAGGCCGGGTAAAAAACGAATTCAGGAAGATAAGAGCTAAGATTTCCGCGGCTGGCGTGTCTGGACAGTTGGAAAGGTTTCCCGCTTATGTCCAAACCGCTTCTCTACCGACCGTCTCCCAAGTGGCACGTGTCCGCAGCGCTGGCCGCCAGCGTTCTTTTGCATCTCGGAGCTGTAGCTGCTAGTCGGACCGAATCAGCAGTTCCGGCCGCGCCCGCCGAGGACGGCACAATCGTCTACATCGACTTCCCCGAAGTGCCGGCGCCTGATGAGCGGCCGCCGATTGACTTGCCGCCACCGCCTTCCATGCCGCCGATCGAAGACTCGCTTATTCCGGAAGACGCAACGCCTTCACCACCACCACCAGTTCAACGGCGGATAACGGCTCTACCGGCGCCGATCCGTAGGCCGGCAACGATGAGAGTCGCTGGCCCTACCAGCATGACCGCCGCGAAGGTGGCTGCGATCAGCGCACCGCGGCCCGACTATCCATACGAAGCGCGACGGCAACGTGCGACGGGGACCGGCATCGTCGTTCTGAACGTGGATCCCGCGACGGGATACGTCGTGAGCGCGTCGATGCGGCAAAGCACCGGGAACGTCGTTCTCGACGCTGCCGCGTTGAGCGCGTTCAAACGGTGGCGGTTCAAACCGGGCAGCGTCTCTCTGGTGCAGACACCGATCACTTTCACGATGACCGGCGCGCAATACTGACGGAGATCGTCGCGACGCTGATTCTTTGTTACACGTGATCGCGCTGATGGAGGCCGCGAGCACTGAATTCGAGACCCTCGTGCGTCAATTCGAACCGCGATTGTTCAGCTACGCGATGCGGATCATTGGTGATAGCGGCCGCGCGCATGATGTCGTGCAGGAGGTCTTTGTGCAGCTCGAGAAACGGCTGCGGGCGCCGGGCAACGACGTCACGGCGAAGTGGCTTTATACGGTCTGCCGGCATCGCGCGCTGAATGTTGTCCGGAAGGAACGGCGCCTGGCGTTCGTCACCGAGGAAGTGCTCGATCGCGATGAAAGCAGCGCCGAAATGCCGCCGCAGCAGCTGCAACACAAAGAGGCCGCCGGCTTTCTCCTGCGCATCGTGTCGACCCTTCCGCCGCGTCAGCAGGAGGTGTTGCAGTTGCGATTTCAAAACGACCTCAGCTATCAGGAGATCAGCGACATCACGGAACTAACCGTCAGCAACGTCGGCGTGCTGATTCACACCGCGCTCAAGACCTTGCGCCAGAAGTATGCACTGGCTGCGACCGATTTTGTCTCCGTGAAACCCCCACGTCATTGAATGAAGACCGATGATCCGAAATTAACTGCCTACGCACTCGGAGAAGGGACGGCGCGCGAGAGAACCGAAATCGAGCGAGAGCTGGCGAGTTCTCCGGAAGCGCAGGCCTACGTCGCGGATACCCGTGCGTTGGCCGAGATTCTCGCAGCGGACTTCCAAGCCACGTTGCATGAGCGACCGCGCGGTCACCGCAACATTCTGCCGTTGCCCTACGGCAGACTCTTTTGGTCGGAGCGGCGGTGGCCAGCGCTCGCGATGGCTGCGCTGCTCGTCGGCGCGTTGGTCATGACGGCTATTTTGATGTGGCGGACGGAAACGCCTTCGCGGTCTGACTTTGCCCGGAGCCGGCAACCGTCCCCGCAGAGCGAGGGTTCAGACGCAGTCGTGATTGATTACGGCGCGAGCAGTGACGAGACCACGATCGGCGAAGCGAATCGCAACGCGGAAAGTCCGTTCGTTGCGGTCGCGACGACGCCGACGTCGACCTTTTCGACTGCCGTCGGAACCGGCTCTTTCGCGGCGGTCCGGGCGTTCATTGAATCAGGTATCCGTCCGCCGAAAAGCGTCGTTCGCATCGAGGAGATGATCAACGACTTCGCGTACGATTATCCGGCGCCATCCGATGGCCAGCGCGCCAGTCTCGCGATCGATGCGGCGTCATGTCCCTGGGCCGAAGGACATCAGCTGGTTCGCGTCGGCGTTCGTTTCAGCGAAGCCACCACCGATGACAGCCTGGAGGAGTTGATCCGAAGCGCCTTGGTGGAAGTGCGGTTTAATCCTGACCGCGTAGAGGCGTATCGATTGATCGGTTACGATGGTCGGGCCTCCACGGCCACTGCGAGCGACCGTACCGGAAAGGGGACGCCCATGCCGCGCACCGTCACTGGGTTATATGAGATCATCCCGGTTGCGCGCGAACAGCGCGGCGATTCAGATGAACTTCTCGCCGTCCGCGTGACCCACGCGGGCGTGCCGCATCAGACTGTCGTGGAGCAACGCTTCGGCGGCGCCGCCGTCGAATTCGAGGATGTATCGAATGATTTCCGTTTTGCGGCAGCAGTTGCTGAGTTCGGTATGATCCTGCGCGATTCGCCGTACCGAGGAAGCGGCGACATAGCGGCTGTGATCAACTGGGCTAACGCGGCCCCGAACAGCAACTCGCAGGTGGAGCGCACCGCATTTGTGGAGTGCGCACGGAAAGCGGCAGCCCTTTTGTAGTGTATGCAGCATCTTGGCGATCAACGATGTGTTCGGTTGCTTTCATGCGGTGCGCGAGTGTGAAACCCGCACTGATTCGTTCTCAAAAGAGTGGCGAAGAGATCGACTATCGCTTGTGCTTTAATCGTGACCGGTTGTCGCGAGCGACGACCTACTCGCGCAGCCGATCAGGCGGCGCCGACGACAGCGGATGCCGGTGAGACTTTCAACGCGCGTTTAATTGCGTCGAGCAGCGCGTCGGGGTCACTGCCTGTTTTCACAATGTGTTCGATGAATCCGGCAGCGCGGCTTTGCGCGATATGCTCGGGTTCGTCGTAGGCCGAGAAGGCGATCGCTCGCACGGGCGCTTCACGGCGAAGTGTCTCCAGCAGCTGCCAGCCGGTGCCGTCTGGCAGATTCAAGTCGCAGATCAGCAGGTCGAACTTTCCGGCACGATTCGCCGCGACCGCTGATCGGACGCTGTTCGAGACTTCGACGTGGTAATCGGAGATCTCGAGAAAGTGTCGCAGCGCGCGAGATGTGGCGGGATGATCCTCGACGACCAGGAGACGAGTCTTATCCATTCGACCTGACCTACCGTCGCACCGGCAACTTTACCGCGTAGATCGCGCCGCCGTCTGGTCCTGCCGAGACAGCCGAAACGTTGCCGCCGTGCGCTTCGACAATGCGTTGCGCGACGTACCGGCTGACTCCAAGGCCGCCGAGCCCGAACAGGGAACGCCGACCTTCTTCAAACGGCTCGAAGATTCGGTCCGCGATCGTCGCATCGAATTCGCTGCCGCTGTCTTGCACCGCCACGTCGATCTTGTACCTGTCGCCATCATTGTGGCTCGAGACTCGCACGACGCCTCCCTTGCGGCTGACGTTCGCGGCATTGCGCAGCAGCGCGATGAAGGCGCGGCGCAGCCGTTTCGCATCGGCGAACACCTTCGTGTCGGTCGCCTGCAGTTGCACTTCGACCGTGAGATCCTTGGTCGCAAAATCGAGTCGGCAGCGTTCGATCGCCGCTTCGACGATCTCGTGCACATTGCCATCCGCGAATTCCATCTGGAAGTTGCCGCGCGCGAGGCGCGTCGCATCCAGGAGATCGTCGATCAGCGCGGCTTCAAGGCGGATGTTGTGTTCGACGCGGTCGAGCGATTCGCGGAATTGCGAGGGCAGCCGCGGATCGCTGCGCATTCCCGTCACCTCCAGCAAGGCGGGTGTGAGCGGCGTGCGCAGTTCATGACTCATCAGCGCAAGGAAGCGACTCTTTAAGCTGTTCGCTTCCTCGAGCTGCTCCTTCTGCTCGAGCAATCTCCGGTCGAACTCCAACATTTTGTCATGCTGCTCGCTGACGAACTGCGTCGTCGAATCGACCAGGAGATCGTCGAAGAATTGCTGCACGATTCGTTGGGCGGATCGCCGTGCTTCCGGCGACATCGGGCCATGTTCCTGTTCGAATGCGGGCATCCAGCGGCTCTGGAAATCGTGACGGATGATGCAGAGTTCGCGAATCACTTCCTCGAGCTGGTAGCCCTGCTGCAAGCGCTGGCGACCATGGGCAGATGATTGCTCGCTCGCCTGCGCGCGCGGCGATTCCGCACCGGGCGCCCTCAGAATGTTCGCCAGCTCGATGCAGAGTTGTGGGAAATGGTCGAGCAACTGCCGGAACGTGAGGTCAACCGAGGACTCGATTTGCGGGCTGCGATCAACCGCGCCCACCCAATGCCGCGCGATGTCTTCGCTCCGCGCCAGAATGAAATTGCCAAACGCCGCCAACTCGCGCGTTCCAGCGGATGGTCGAGTTTCAGATGTCGGTGCGGTTTCCATTTAGATCATCACGCTTGCGAGCACAGCCTACCCAAAAGCGCGGAGCAATTATGAACGAAAATTCGGCCGAGTGAAAGCTCCATCAAAAACTTCCGCGAGATTTCGTGGCGTGTGCGAATACACTCCGCGCCTCCATCATGAAAAGCGTTCGCCTCGTCCAGCTCGGTCAGCCGTTGCAAGACATCGACGTCGCGGTGCCGGAGATCGGTCCAGCGGACGTTTTGGTCCGCGTCGCCGCCTGCGGGATTTGCCACTCCGACGCGCATTATCGCGCGGGGATTTCGCCGATCACGCAACTGCCTGTGACGCCCGGCCATGAAATAGCCGGCACGGTCGAAGCCGTTGGCCGCGATGTGGATGCCTTCAATCTCGGCGATCGCGTCTGCGTGCACTACCTGGCTCACTGCGGCGCGTGCGATTTTTGCCGGGGCGGGGTCGAGCAATTCTGCGCCGAGGTGCAGATGATCGGCAAACACCGCGATGGCGGTTATGCGGAGTTCGTCAAAGTCCCTGCGCGCAGTTTGTTTGCGCTTCCGGATGAAATCCCGTTTGCGCAGGGGGCGATCATGATGTGTTCCTCGGCCACAGCGCTGCATGCGTTGAACAAGGCTCGCCTCAAAGCCGGCGAATCCGTCGCCATCTTCGGCTTCGGCGGACTTGGCTACTCCGCGTTGCAAGTTGCGCGAGCGTTCGACTGCGGCGCCATCTATGTGGTCGATATTAATCCAGCGAAACTCGCGTCGGCCGCAGCGCTCGGCGCGATTCCGATCTCCGCGATGGCGGGCGATCCCGTGCAACAGATCCGCGATGCAACCGGCGGCAAAGGCGTCGATGTCGCGATCGAGCTTGTCGGCACGTCGGTGACGATGAGCCAGGCAGTGCGTAGCCTGGGCATTCTGGGTCGCGCTGCGATCGTCGCGTTGAGCCGCGACGCGCTTTCATTCGTGCCTTACACTGAGCTTATCGGTAAAGAAGCGGAGGTGATCGGCGTGTCCGATCATCTCGCGTCTGAGTTCCCGTTGCTGATGCACTATGCGCAGACGGGACGGCTCACCTTCCCTGCGTCATCGCTGCGCTTCGTCGATCTCGACGCCGCGCAAATCAACGCCTCCCTCGATGCGCTCGAAACATCGAGCGGCCAATTCCGAGCCGTGATCGTTCCTGGCGGCTGAGGCGCGCCGTCGAAAGACCTTCCGGTCGAGTCACCCAGCAATGACACGCCGCGGCCTGTTTGAGATTATTTCAGCCGGTAGAATTCAACCAGGCCGACGCCTGGCGGAGTGCTGCCGGCGGTCGTGCTCGGAGTGACTACGGCGGTATACGCGCCGGGCTGTAGACTGATTGGCAGAGCCGACTCGCGGTCATCCTTGGGCGCAAGGCCAGTCGCTTCAACGACAGCGCGGTTCTCTTTCCAGTTGTCCGAAGAGCCAATCGTCTGCCGGCCGGTGGCGGACTGCGCGTAGAGTGCGAAGGACGGATCGGGCATAGCACCCGTCACGCCGGCTTGTGCCAACGACGGACCCATGGCACGGACGAGCACGTCCGTGCTGCCGGTGCCGCCGCCGACGATGACCCCGCCAATCAATGCGTTGTCGCCGGTTTCGACATAGCCGCGCGTGCTGATGTTTGCGAGCTGCGACGCAGAGCCAGCGTCCAGATCGTAGCCCTCCACCAGGGCGGTTCCAGCGCGCCCGTTCTTTCCTTCGACCACCGCCGTATAAGCGCCAGGTGCAAGCGTCGCTGTGATTGCAGCCTCGCGCGCGTCGCGCGGCGGAATGCCGGTCGCCTCAATCTCCCGCGCGTCAGATGCCTGCTGCCAGTCATCGTTTCGAGCGATGGTAAGCCCATTCTGATCGTGCAGCGCCACGATTGGGTCGTCGAGCGTCTCCGCCACCCCGAGAGCGGCCAACGATGGGCCGATAGCCCGCACAATAATCGGCTTAGGCTCCGATCCGGTGACGATGAATCCGCCAATCATCGCGCGCTCGCCCGACCCAACCCGCCCTCGCGTCGAGATGTTCATTAGGGTAGCCGGACCGGTGTTTGCCTGAAACTGGCTTAGCACCACCGCGTTCGGATCAACCGCTGTAGTCGGACCGTAGCTTACGACGAAGGAACCGCCGCCGTCGGTCGTGGCGACGCGTTGGCCGTTGGAGACGTTCTTGAAGGAGCCGATGATCGGCGCCGGCGATTTGATCAACGTAAAGGAATCAGTGGACGCTGGAGTGAACCGCAGACCATTCGCTGTTGCGGTGCTGAGCGTAGCCTTGAGGTTGCCATTCAGCGTGACAGTTCCGGTGCAATCGATCGCATCGTAGCCATACAATCGGCGCGGAATGGTGCCCGGACTAGAGGAGGGCAAGCCGGGGCCGCGAGACGTCGCCGCGAGATCAAAGCGCAAGACCGAGGAGGAGCCGAGAGTCAAGCTACCGTCGAAAATCATGAGAGGCGTGTAGGCACCATCCCCGGGTGAGACAGTAGCGTTGCTGGTTGTCGCGCCGACGAGTCTCC
>JBHENE010000115.1:0-11443 GCA_046262215.1 Chthoniobacterales bacterium
AGAAATCGATGCCGAGGTGCGACGACGGATTAGGAGCGGCGAGCCGCTTTACCACGTCGACGTTGAGTTGATCCAACGCCTGCAGCCCGATCTGCTGATTTCGCAGGAGCATTGTCATGTCTGTGCCGTTACGCCCGACGATCTGGTCCGCAGCGGCTGCGGGATTCTCGCGCGGCAAGTGCTGGCGTTGAGTGCAGGCACGGTAAGCGGAATTTACGACGGCGTGCGGTCGATCGGAGCTGCGTTGGCTTGCGAACCTGCGGCGGCAGTTGTGGTCGCGGACATGCAGGAGCGGATCGCGCGTGTGACTGCAGCCGTGCGGCAGAAACCAGCCCGGTCGGTGGTGATGCTCGAATGGACCGATCCGATTTTCGCGATGGGGAACTGGGGACCGGAACTCGTCGAAGCAGCGAATGGCAAGTTGCTACTCGGCGAAAATGGCGCCTTGTCGCGCGCGATTGAATGGCAGGCCGTGCGAGACGCTGACCCGGAATTTCTGATCGTCGCGCCGTGTGGCTTCGGATTGGAACGAACGCTGCGCGAAATACCCACACTTGAGGGGTTGCCCGGCTGGTTCGGTTTGCGAGCGGTTGGCGCTGGGCACGTCGCGTTCGCGGACGGCAACAAATTCTTCAACCGCTCCGGCACGACGATCGTCGAGACAGTCGAAATCATCGCTGAGATTTTGCACGGCGTCGGACCGAATTGGCGCGAGAAAGCGTGGATGCCTTACGCCGAACGCGCCTGACAGGAGCGGTAAATTAGCTGAAGTAGATGCCATGTTGATCGTCATGAAAAGCGGCGCCACTGAGCGCGAGATTGCCGACGTCGTCGCGATCGTCGAAGAACTCGACCTCCGTCCGCACGTGATGCCGGGCGCCACTCGCACAGCAATTGGAATTACCGGCAACCGCGGTGCGGTTGACCCGACGCGGTTCGAAAATTTGCCCGGCGTAGCGGAAGCAATTCGCGTCAGCAAGCCATACAAGCTGGTCACACGCGATCTGCATCCGGATCAGACGATCGTGAGCGTAGACGATGCGACGATCGGCGGCGATGAGCTCGCCATCATCGCGGGGCCCTGCGCAATCGAAAGCCGCGCGCAGGCGTTCGCCGTTGCCGAAGCAGTGCAGCGCAGCGGGGCACGTTTCTTCCGCGGCGGCGCGTTCAAGCCGCGCACTTCGCCCTACGAATTTCCCGGCCTCGGCGAGGAAGGGCTCAAGATCATGGCTGATGTGCGAGAAGAGTTCGGGCTCAAGATTGTGACCGAAGCGCTCGACTCCGAAGGCGTCGATCTGGTGGAGAAGTATGCCGACATGATTCAGATCGGCGCCCGCAACATGCAAAATTCGACGTTGCTGCGCCGCGCCGGGCGATCGCACCTGCCGGTGCTGCTGAAGCGCGGCATCGCCGCGACGATCGACGAATGGCTGCTCGCGGCCGAGTACATCATGGCGGAGGGCAATTATCAGATCGTGCTCTGCGAACGCGGCGTGCGGACGTTCGCTCAGCACACGCGTAACACACTTGATCTCGCCGCGGTGCCGACGGTGCGCGCGATTTCACATTTGCCGATCATCGTAGATGCCTCGCACGGCACCGGGAAGAACCCGTTGGTGATTCCGCTGGCGCGCGCCGGCGTTGCTGTCGGTGCCGACGGCGTCATTATCGAAGTGCATAACGAGCCGGAGATTGCGTTGTGCGACGCCGCGCAGGCGCTCACGATTCAGCAGTACGAGCAAATGGTTAGCGAAATCCGGACGATCCACGAAGTGATCGCGCCTGCTTCGATTAGCAGCTAGATCGCGAGGAAGTTCGCGAGCAACTGCTTGCCGGCACCGGTAAGGATCGACTCGGGATGGAACTGGACGCCGTGAATCGGGAACTCGTTGTGCTGCAAACCCATGATCTCCCCGTCGGTTTCCGCCGTGATCTCCAGGGACGCAGGCAGGCTTTCGCGTCGCACCACTAACGAGTGATAGCGAGTCGCTAGAAAGCCGGTTGGGAGACCGGCGAACACTCCGCTGTTTGCGTGTTCGATCGGTGAAGTTTTTCCGTGCATGAGCCGCGGCGCTCGCACCACTTCGCCGCCGAAGACGGCGCCGATGCACTGATGTCCGAGACACACGCCAAGCATCGGTGTGACGGAGCCGAATTCACGGATGGCGTCGTTGCTGACTCCAGCATTCTCCGGCCGACCGGGCCCCGGCGAGATGCAGATGCGGTCGGGATTTAGTTCGGCGATCCCCGCTACGGAAATTTCATCGTTACGCTTCACGACAACGTCACACCCCAGCTCACCAAAATACTGCACGAGGTTGTAGGTGAACGAGTCGTAGTTATCGATGATCAGCAGCATTTGAAGAGAGATCCGCGGCGCGGCCAATCGCTTCGATCACGGCGCGCGCCTTATTCACCGTCTCGCGATATTCAGCGGCGGCAACAGAGTCGGCGACAATACCGGCGCCCGCTTGCACGTAGGCGCGCCCATCTTTCAGCACGACGGACCGCAGCGCGATGCAGCAATCAAGCGCGCCATCAAATCCGAAATAGCCGACCGCTCCGGCGTAACATCCGCGCTTGGTCGCTTCGAGTTCACTGATGATCTGCATGGCGCGGACCTTCGGTGCACCCGAGACCGTGCCGGCTGGAAAAGTCGCCCGCAGCACGTCGAACGCGGTTTTGTCCGCTCGCAGAAGTGCCGTCACATGCGAGACGATGTGCATCACGTGGCTGTAGCGCTCGATTCCCATCTGTTCGGTTACGCGCACGCTGCCGATCTCCGCGATGCGGCCAACGTCATTCCGCGCGAGGTCGATCAGCATCACGTGCTCGGCACATTCCTTCGGGTCGGCTAGCAACTCGGCGGCGTTCGCGTCGTCTTCTTCTGGCGTTTTGCCGCGGGGGCGAGTGCCGGCGATCGGGCGGATCTGCACCACGTCGTTCGTGACGCGCACGTGCATTTCCGGCGAACTGCCAACGAGCGAAAACTTGCCGCGAAAGTTCAGGCAAAACATGTACGGCGACGGGTTCACGAGCCGCAGGCATCGATAAAGATCGAGCGGATCGCCGACGTATTCGGTCTCGAAACGCTGCGAGAGGACGATCTGGAACGCGTCGCCGTCAACGATGTATTCTTTCGCCTCGTTGACCACTCGCTCGAATTGCTCGGACGAGAAGTTGCTGCCGGTCGGGCGAGGCGCTGCGGTCCGGCGTGAGTCGATAAACGGCAGGTGAGCCGGCGTGGAAAGCTTCTCCAACACGCGCCTGATCTGCTCCTGTGCCTCGTCGAACACGGTTCCGGGGTCGCCTTCACCGATGAACGCGTTCACCACCACTTTCAGGCGCCGGAAGCGATGATCGAACACGAGCAGCGTGCCCATGATGGTGAAGATCATGTCCGGCAACCGCAGCGCATCGTGAGCCGGCGTTGGCACCGTCGGCTCCATAAAGCGGACCGCGTCATAGCCCAGGAAACCGACCGCCCCGCCGGCGAATCGCGGCAATTCCGGCGGCGAAACAAACCGGTACTGCGCCATCAACTTTTCGAGTTCCGACAGCGGATCGGACGACGATTCCCACGTTTCCTCCAAGCCGTCGCGGCAGAGCAAAGTAGTGCGGCCGTCGCTTTGCAGGACGACGCGTGGATCGATCCCGATGAACGAAAATCTGCCGGACTCCTCGTTCTGCTCCGCCGACTCGAACAGGAACGAGTCGCCACCCTCGCTGATCTTTCGGAACGCGGAGACAGGCGTCTCCGAGTCTGCGACTACGTCGGCGTAAACTGCGACGACGTTGCCGCGCTTCGCGTGCTCAAAGAACTCGGCGCGCGATGGAAGGAAGGTGAGATCGCTCATTGAGCCTGTCCCGAGAGAGCTGCGAGACGATCAAGATCCAGCCGGCCGGTGTAAACCGCCATCCCGATCGCGGCGTGGATCCCCATTTCCTGTAACGCGGCGATATCTTCGTAAGTGGTGATCCCACCTGCGGCGGTGATCTCGTGCGAGGAGGCGGCGCGCAGGCTGCGAAACCATTCCAGGTCTGTGCCCTGCATCATGCCTTCCTTATCGACGTAGGTGCAGAGAAAGCCGCCACAGTACGGCTCAAGTGCCTCGATGATTTCGACCGCGGAAACGTCGAGCGACTCGCGCCAGCCTTTCACAACCACGCGGCCATCCTTGGAGTCGAGCGCGAGGAGAATCGCATCGCGCGGAACTGTCGCGCTTAGTTCGCGCAGGAACGCTTCGTCAGGCCCATCTGCACGAAACGCAGCTGTGCCGACGATGACCTTTTCGGCTCCGAGTTCGAGCAGACGCCGCGCTTTCTCCGCGGTGCGAATCCCCCCGCCAATGCGAGTGCGCACCGTCGCTGCCAACCGCTCCACGATAGCCTCGTTAGACCCGCGGCCGATTGCCGCATCGAGGTCAATCACTTGGATGAGCGGAAAGGCAGCGAACTTAGCGAGCATCGCTTCCGGGCTCGCGGCTTCCAGCACCTTCTCCCGGCCTTGCACCAGCTGGACGACGGCACCGTCCATCAGATCGATACATGGGATGATCATGTCGCCACTCTACGAACGGGAATTCCGTGTCGCTCCAGGTGCTGCTTCAGATCGTCGACCGTGTAGGTGCCGTAATGGAAGATCGATGCGGCGAGCGCGGCATCGGCTTCGCCCTCCTCGAAAACCCGCACGAAGTCGTCCGCTGTGCCCGCGCCGCCTGATGCGATCACCGGGACGTTCACAGATCGCGAGACCGCCCGTGTCAGCCCGCAGTCGAACCCGGTTTGAACACCGTCTCTGTCCATCGAGGTGAGGAGGATCTCGCCGGCGCCGAGTTCTTCGCCGCGTTGTGCCCAAGCGATAACATCCATGTTTTCATCGGTGCGCCCTCCGCGCGTGAACACGTTCCATTCGTTAAACGCGCGCCGCCGTGCATCGATTGCGAGCACCACGGCCTGCGTGCCGAATTCGGCGCTTAATTCCGCGATTAGCTCCGGTCGTCGTACGGCCGCGGTGTTCACGCTCACCTTGTCCGCACCCGCGAGCAGGACGCGGCGCGCATCGGCGACCGACCGAATTCCCCCGCCGACGGTCAACGGGATGAATACCTCGCGCGCCGTCCGCGCGACCAACTCCGACATCGTCTCGCGTTCATCGCTGGAGGCGGTGATATCGAGGAAGACCAGCTCATCGGCTGACTGCTCGTTGTACCGTTGCGCGAGTTCCACCGGATCGCCGGCATCGCGCAGGTTCACAAAATTGACGCCTTTGACCACGCGACCGTCAGTCACGTCGAGGCAAGGGATGATCCGCTTAGCGAGCATTCGCTACAACGCCGCGAACCGGCGTATGACATCGAGGCCAGCGGCGCCTGATTTCTCCGGATGGAATTGCACGCCAAAGATGTTCCCGGACTCCAGGACGGCCGTGAAAGACTGCGTGTAAGTGCAGGTGGCAGCCGTCGCCGCGCAAACCGGCACGTAATAGCTGTTCGCGAAGTAAACGTAAGGCTCGTTTCCAGGTTCGAGCAGCTGCGAGGATTTCACCGGCTGCACCGTATTCCAACCCATGTGCGGCACGCGTGCCCCCGCGGCGAAGCGCTCGACCGCGCCGTCGAACACACCGAGCCCTTCCACGTCCGGCGCTTCCGCGCTGCGTTCGAAAAGTGCCTGCAGTCCGAGGCAGATGCCTAGAAATGGAACCCCAGCTGAGATCCGCTCCTTCAATGGCTCGCGCACCTTTAGGCGGTCAAGTGCGCGCATCATCTGGCCAAAATTACCGACCCCGGGCAGCAGCATCTTGGCGCCGCGCTGCAAGCCGGCGGCATCGCGCACGATCTCAAACTCCGCCGCGATAACCTCGAGCGCGTTTTGCACGGACCGCAGATTGCCCGCGCCATAGTCGAGCACCGCAATCACAGCAGCCCTTTCGTGCTCGGCAACTGCTCTCTGAGGCGTTCATCGGTCGAGCAAGCGTAGCGCAGCGCGCGCGCGAAGCATTTGAAGAGCGCCTCCACTTTGTGGTGATTCGAGCGCCCATACATAATCTTCAGGTGCACGTTCGCTTTCGCGTGCTGCGCGAACGCTTGGAAAAAATCAGGCACAAGCTCGGCCTGCAGATTGCCGACGTGGTCGACGGTTAGCTGGTCGTCGCAAACCACTGCGACGCGACCGCCGAGATCGACTGCCGCGACCGCGAGCGTCTCATCCATCGGCAACACAAAGTATCCGGCGCGGTTGATGCCGATGTGATCGCCCAACGCTCGCTCGAATAGCTGCCCCATGACGATGCCAATATCTTCGACCGTGTGATGCTGATCGACGTCGAGATCACCGGTGGCACGCAGCGTCAGATCGAAACCGCCGTGCTTCGTGAACAGCTCCAGCATGTGATCGAAGAACCGGATGCCGGTCGCGATCTCGTACCGTCCCGTGCCATCGATTACCAGCCGCGCAGATATCTGCGTCTCCGTCGTATTCCGCTCGATCTTTGCCTCGCGCATCAGAGCACCGTTTCGATCTCATTGATGTTTTCGATCACCGCCGCGGCGCCTTCCTGTTCGAAGAGCTCACGCAGTCCCGGGCTGGTGCGGCTCGCGATGCCGACGAACCGCACCCCAGCCGCGCGTGCGCTGCGCGCGTCGTCCACGTTGTCGCCAAAGTAGGTGATCGCGCAGCCTGCATGCGCCTCCTTGATCAACAGCAGTCCATCCGGTGCCGGCTTCAAGTTCGCCACGTCGCCTGACGTGATCGTCGTCGCCCACGCGACATCGGGCACAAAGCGGTTGAGCGTGATCTCCATTTCGTCCCGCGGCCGGCCGGTGAAGACTGCGAGACGATGTCGACTCGCCAGCCGCTCCATCAATCCGGGGCCCGGCAGCCACCGTTCGCGCATGATCAGACCGTCGCCCTTCGGTCCGAGAAACAGTTGCTGGAAAGCCGCCACCACGTCGTCGAAGGGAACATCGCGGCCGTTCGTATCGAGGACGATGCGCTGCGCTAGCTGCCAGTCATCGTTCCAGCCACCCGCGTTCTTGTAGCGCTGGATCACGTCATTCGAAATCGTGACGCCGGTAAAATACGCGACCGTCGCGATGATCGCGGCGCGGTAGGATTCCAGGACGTCCACGAGCACGTCATCCATATCGAAAACGAGCACCGAGGGTTGCTTGCCGTTCAGCGCCATACCCGCTCCAGTTCGCGCAAGAAGCGCGTCGTTTGCTCGCGTGTGCCCACGGTCACCCGGACGCAGCCGGGAAGTTCATGACTGCGATCGCGAACGAGCAACCCGGCCTCGTTTAGCTGCTCCCGCACCTCGGCCGCGCGGGAGCCGAAACGCACGAGGGCGAAGTTGCCTTCGCTGCGGTAGAATGGAATCCCGAGTCGCTCGAGGCCGGCGTAAAGCGATTCGCGCGCGGCGAGCACCTCGCTCACATAGCGGCTGATGTAATCTCGATCGGTAATTGCGACGCGCGCCGCGAGCGCCGCCAGCATGTTTACGCTGTAGGGCGACTGCGCTTTCCGCATCATGGCCACATTCGGCGCGTCTGAAAAAAGACAGCCGAGCCGCATCGACGCCATGCCGTACGTTTTTGAAAAGGTCCGGCTCACGAAGAGGTTCGGCACGTCACTGATGAGCGGGAGCGCGGTCGTGCCGAAGAACTCGAAATACGCTTCGTCGATCAAAACGGCGCAATGCGGCGCGGCGGCGAGGATTGTTCGGATGCCATCGAGCTGCACGGCCGTGCCGGTCGGGTTGTTTGGGTTTGAGATCAGGATCGCGCGTGTCTGTGCCGTGATCGCCTCCAGCAGTTCCTCGAGAGGAAACTGGAGCGACTCAGCACGGTAGTTAACCTCGCGAATCGTCGCTCCCGCCAGTT
Organism: Chthoniobacterales bacterium; assembly: GCA_046262215.1. Lineage (GTDB taxonomy): Bacteria > Verrucomicrobiota > Verrucomicrobiia > Chthoniobacterales > UBA10450 > JACCTI01. The sequence goes on from JBHENE010000115.1 coordinate 7,881, forward strand.
CCGCGTAGAAGCGGTACATCGCGTACGATGGCTGGAGGATGATCACCTGCTCCTCGTCATCCACGAATGTGTTGATCAGCACCTGGATGGCTTCATCGGTGCCGTTCGTCAGCAGCATCTCGCTTTCGCGAACGTCGAAGTACTTGGCGAGATCGCGCTTCGCGTCGGTGTATTCCGGATAGACGGAGAGCAGACCATCGCTGACGTGCGTGCGCAGAAACTCCGCGACTTTCGGCGAGCAGCCGACCGTGTTTTCGTTGAAGTCGAGGCGCAGCTTGTCGGCGCGCCCGCCGGTCGGCGGTGCGTACGGCCGCATGCGTTGCACCGCTTCGCGCGGACGAAGCGCCTCGGTCATTCGAGACGCACCTCGACGGAACGCGCATGTGCTTCGAGTCCTTCGGCGCGCGCGAGAGTTGTGATCGTCGGAGCGAGCGCGCCGAGCGCATCGCCGGTGAATTCCTGGGTCGAGATCACTTTCACGAAATCAGCGGCGGACAGTCCGCCGCGAATCTTGGCGAAGCCGGAAGTAGGCAGCACGTGATTCGGACCGCTCGCATAATCACCGGCCGCCTCGGGGCTTCGCGGGCCGATGAAGATGCTGCCCGCGTGGCGCACCTGCGGGAGCAGCATGCCGTCGTGCAAGCTGAGATGTTCCGGCGCGAAGCGGTTGCTGAGTTCGACAGCTTCTTCGCTCGAGTCGACGAGGATGATCGCGCTGTTGTTTCCGATCGCCTGACGTGCCGTCGCTGCTGTTGTTAGGCTGGCGAGCTGGATTTCGATTTCGGTGGCGACTGCCTCGGCGAGTGAACTGGACGTCGTCAGCAGGATAGCGGCAGCGTCGGGGTCATGCTCCGCCTGCGCGAGCATGTCGGCTGCGATCCACGACGGATCGCCTTCATTCGCGATGATCAGAATTTCCGTGGGCCCGGCGATGAAATCGATGCCCACTTCACCCGCGAGCAGTTTCTTCGCAGCGGCGACATAAATGTTGCCTGGCCCAACGATGCGATCGGCGCGCGGGACGGTCTCCGTCCCGAAGGCAAACGCCGCGATCGCGTGCGCTCCGCCCAGCAGGAAAACGCGCACGTCCCCGAGCATCGCGGTCGTGCCGAGGATCTCGGGCGTCGCTTTCGGGGTCGTGATGCAGATGTCGGACACGCCCGCAACTTGGGCGGGGATCACCGTCATCATGGCCGTCGACGGCAGCGGATAACGACCACCAGGCACGTACGCGCAGACCGTGTCGAGTGGGCGCACGATGCAGCCAACACGCAACCCCGGCGCGAGCTCGCTCGTTTGCGCGACGGGCAACTGTGTCTCGGCGTAAGCGCGGATGTTCTTCGACGCTGTTTGCACGGCGTCGCGCAACGGCTGGCTCAATCCTCTCGCGGCGGCTTCAAGTTCCGACTGCGCAACCAGCGGCGACTCGCGATCGAATTGATCGAACTGGCGCGCGTAATCGAGCAGCGCTTCATCACCGTGCGCGCGCACGTCGTCGATGATCGGACGCACGACGGCTTCAGCGTCGGCGAGGCGAGTTTCTTTGCGCGTGAAAACATCCGCCGCGTCGCGTGATCTGACGATCCTGATCATCGGTCAGAGCACGATCTTGTTCAGCGGATACTCGACGATGCCTTGGGCGCCCGCTTCCTTGAGCCGCGGAATGATGTGACGCACGGTCGGCTCGTCGAGGATTGTGTTCACTGCCAGCCATGCTTCATCGCTGAGGTGCGAGACGGTCGGCTTCTTCAACGCCGGCAGCACAGAGAGCACGGCTGAGAGGTCTTCCTTCCGCACGTTCAGCATCAGGCCGACCTGGCCGAGCGCGTTGATCGCGGCATCGAGGAGCAACTTGATGTCTTCCATCTTGCGGCGCTTCCCAGCGTCTTGCAGCGCCTGCTTGTTCGCGATGAGCTGCGTATTCGACTCGAGGACGGTCTCGATGATGCGGAGATTATTCGCGCGCAAGGACGAGCCGGTTTCCGTGACTTCGACGATCGCATCGGCCAGCACCGGCGGCTTCACTTCCGTCGCGCCCCAGCTGAATTCGACCTTCGCGGTGACGCCGTTGCGCGCGAGGTAGCGCTTGGTGGTTTCGACCAGTTCGGTCGCGATGATCTTGCCTTGCAGATCCTGGACCGATCGGAACGCCGAACTCTCGGGCACCGCGAGCACCCACCGCACCTTGCCGAAGCTCTGCTTCGCGTAGACGAGATCGCCGATCGGCTCAACGTCGGCAGCGTTCTCTTCGACCCAATCACGGCCGGTCAGGCCGACGTCGAGAATGCCGTCCTCCACGTAGCGCGCCATCTCCTGCGCGCGGATGAGCATGCATTCGATCTCCGGATCATCGATGGCCGGGAAGTACGAGCGGCTGCTGGTGGCGATGTTGAATCCGGCGCGCTTGAAGAGATCGATCGTGGCGTTCTCAAGGCTGCCTTTTGGAATGCCGAGACGCAGCATCATTTCGTGCCTCCGTACACCTGCGCCGCGTCGTAAGTGCTCGGCTCGGACTCAACCCACGCGCCGTCCTGCAGCTTGCGATAAAAACAGCTCTCGTAGCCGGCGTGACACACACCGGGCCCATGCATCTCCACTTTCAGAAGCACCGTGTCTTCATCGCAATCGAGGAACATCTCTTTGACTACGAGCCGATGCCCCGATGACTCGCCTTTTAGCCAGAGCTTTTGCCGCGAGCGGCTGAAGAAGGTGGCGAACCCAGACTCCACGGTGCGCTGAAAGGCCTCTTCATTCATGAACCCGAGCATGAGCACACGCTGGGATTCGTGGTCTTGCACGATGGCTGGCAGGACGCCGTTTAGTTTTGCGAAGTCGAGATTCATAGGTTGAAAAGAAAAGCCCGCAGAGCACTGGAGGCGCCGCGGGCTTTTTCTCGGTGGGTGAAGTGACTGGGAGAGGAAGCGCGGGCCGGAGCTAGATCGGGTGGGGGTGCGAATGATGGATGCGATCAGTCATAATGCCGCCTAGTTAATGTTGATACGCCTTCAACGCTGGTCGCGGACGCATGAACCGAAGAGAAAAACTCTCCGAGAGCTCATCCGAACCGCCTGAGGGATTGCAGCTCGATCTCGTCCAGTGCTATATCGAAACGCTGCTGCCGCTTGCATTCCCTGCAACCGGCGCTGCTCGGCCCAGCGTATTCCATGGATGCAAGAATCGCACTGCCGAAGCGGAGAGCTTAGCCTGGAAAGAATTGTTTCCGGCTTAGCACGCTGGTCGTGCGTGAAAATTGCGGGAACAAGCGGAGCGCTGAGTCCGCGGCATTGGCAGAACGCCGGAAACGCGTCGACGTTCCCGCAATGACGCAATAGCGCGGGAATTTATCCTGCCTCTGACACTCGCACTCGTTGTGCGAGCGGCATTTCTCAAGCGGATTTTTTGATGACCATGAACCAGCTGCCCATCGCCATTTATTACGAGCACCCGGATTGGTTTCGGGCGCTCTTCGCCGAGCTTGATCGGCGCGCGCTGCCGCACGTTCGGATCGACGCGAGCTGTCATTCCTACGATGTGGCGCAGCGGGAGAAGAAGTACTCGCTTCT
>JBHENE010000116.1:0-4731 GCA_046262215.1 Chthoniobacterales bacterium
ACCTCGCACTACGCGCAGCAGGAGTCGGAGCGGGGGACGAAGTCATCACGGTAGCGAACACCGCCACTCCGACCGTCAGCGCGATCCGCATGGCCGGCGCCACACCTCGTTTCGTGGACGTCTCGCGCGAGACGCAGCTGATGAATCCCGCGCTCCTTGGGGCCGCCATCAACCGCAAGACGCGCGCGATCGTCCCGGTGCACCTGTTCGGCTATCCGGCTGAGCTCCGGCCGATCAAGCGCGTCGCGAAAGCGCATGGTCTGGCCGTCATCGAGGACGCCAGCCAAGCGCATGGTGCGCGCTACTTTGGCCGCAACCTCGGCTGCATCGGCGACGCCGGCTGCTTCAGCTTCTATCCCACGAAGAACCTCGGCGCCTTCGGTGACGCCGGAGCGGTGGTAACGAACAATGCGAAACTAGCCGCGCAGATCCGGATGCTGCGGAACTACGGCGAGGTGTCAAAATACAGCAACGCCGTCGAAGGCGTGAACAGCCGGCTCGATGAAGTGCAGGCCTCCTGGCTGAACTGGGGATTGGACCACATCGACCAATGGAGCCGTCGGCGCGCCGAGTTGGCCTCGGAGTATCTCCGCCGACTTGAAGGTGCCAACGTCGTCCTCCCTCCTTCAGGCGACCGCAATCATCTGCCGGCGTGGCACCTTTTCGTGATTCAATCCGAGCACCGCGATGAGCTGCGCGAACATCTCTCGCGCGCAGGCATTGGCACCGCGATTCATTATCCGACGGCCATTGATCAACAACCCGCCTACGCGCAATTCCGCGCGCGTCCGAATGCGCTTCCGGAGACGCACGCCTTTAGCGGGCGCATCCTCTCGCTGCCCCTCTACCCAGAGCTGACGATCAAAGAAGTGCGAGCAGTCTGCGCTGCCATCCGCAGCTTCTCTGCGCGAAACGGTAGAAGCAGGTAGGGACGGCGCGCTGCGCCGTCCGATCGGCATGGCAAACAGTTCGATAAGTGACTCGCACCGGCCGTGCTACACCGCCCGCAGTGCGGCATCCTCCTACCCGGCGAATTCCACAAGCGCACCGGCAGGCGGTGCCGATGCATCCGGGCAGCGCTTGGCAGCAACTGCGGATGCCCAGAAATCCCCGCTCTTCCATAGGGCAAGGCGTTCCGCTATACTCTTTGCCATGCCCGATAGCATCTCCGATTCAGAAAAAGCGCTCATGAGACGGTGGGTCGATCAGTGGAAAAATATCACCGGTCCCGCCGTGGAACGCCAGAAGAAGGAGGAACTGCGCGCGCTGACTGAAGCAGATGTCGTTCAGCGAACGAAAGCCGTGATGAACTCGCGGGCACGTCCGGCGAAGGAAAGCTTGCCGTTCCGCAACGATTCCGGGCTGGTGGAACAGCAACGCATCTTTTCCAAGGGCCGAGCGGTCCCGCAGTGAACGACGTTTTCGAAGGCGCGGCGGAGTTGCAGGCGTTCCTTCTTGAGAAGGACTGGCGCTTCTGCTTCATCGGTGGCATCGCCGTGCAACGTTGGTCAAATCCGCGCCAAACCGAAGATGCCGATCTCACGCTGCTGACCGGCTTCGGAGCCGAACAGCCCTTCATTGACAGCTTGCTGGCGTCCTTTCGTTCTCGCTCGACCGATGAGCGGGAAGCTGCCCTGCTTCGTCGCGTTCTTTTCCTGGAGTCTTCGAGCGGAGTCGGGCTCGACATCGCGCTCGGCGGTCTGCCGTTCGAAGAACGCTCGGTCACACGCGCCACTCGATGGAACCTCGAAAGCGGAATGTCGCTGATTACCTGCTCGGCGGAAGATCTCATCGTCCACAAGGCCTTTGCCGCTCGGGATCAAGATTGGGCCGACGTGACGAACATCGTCATCCGGCACGGCCGCAAGTTGAACACCGCCCAGATTTTGGAAGAGTTGCGTCCCCTCGTGGACTTGAAGGACGAGCCGGAAATTTTGGTAAAACTGCAGACGATCTTCAACAGATATCCGGATTGATCAATCGTGCGCACGCGCCGTTTGCCAGACAGCGACACGCGGGATCCCGTTTAGCTCTTGCGCGTCTAACGACCTTCAGCTTTTCAAGCTTTCAGCGTTCCGCGTCCGAACCACCTCCGCGGGATTGCCGCGCACGACCGTATTAGGTGGCACGTCAGCGACAACGACACTGCCAGCCGTGACGACGGCGCCGGCGCCGACCGTCACGCCGGGCGCCACGAACGCGGCCGCGGCAATCCAGGCGCCATCTTCGATTGTGATCTGCCGTGTGATCAGCTTGAAATCCTGCCGCCGATAATCGTGCGAGCCGGTGCAAAGATAAGCACGCTGGCTGATGCAGACGTTCGAGCCAATCGTCACCTGCGCGAGGCTAAGGATGCCGACATCTTCACCGATCCAGGCGTGATCGCCGATGACGAGCCGCCAGGGCATCGAGATGTTGACGTGCTCGCGGATCACGACTCCGCCGCCGATGGTCGCGCCGAAAGCCCGGAGCAATGCAACCCGAAGACCGGAGGGCCAGGGTAGTGCGGTGTGGAAAAAGAGAGCACGGACCAGCGTCCAGAGCGCTTCCTTCCACGTCGGCGCGCCGCGGTCGAAATCACTGTTGTCGAAGGTTGCGAGATTCAGAAGGTAGCAAGTAGAAAGGCTAAAGTAGGAAGGGGGAAGCAGGAACACGTAAACCAGTGCGGAAAAAGCTGCGTTCGTTGCATCCGGCGGTCACCCATCGACGCTTTCGCAATTCCGACCTTTCGCATTCAGCCTTTCTCCTTTCTAATTTCCTCTCGTGGAACTCAGGAGCATCGAAGCCATCGTTCGCGCCCTCAATGACGTCGGGGTGGAATACCTGATCGTCGGCGGCTTGGCCGTAAACGCTCATGGCTATGTCCGCCTGACTCAGGACATCGACCTCGTCATCGGCCTCGAACGCGAAAATATTATTCGCGGTCTTCGAGCGCTCGAGGCTATCGATTACCACCTCAACATCCCGGTGACGCCTGAGCAATTCGCCGATCCTGCTCAGCGGGCGGAGTGGCATGCGGAGAAAGGTATGCTCGTCCTGAAGCTCTGGAGCGACAGTCACCGCCGGACGCCGATCGACGTCTTCATCTTTGAACCTTTCGATTTCTCCGTCGAATACGCCCGCGCCGTTTGGCAACCGGTTCTCGGCGATATAAGCGGCCCGGTTCTGGCCTACGAATCGCTGCTGGTGATGAAAGCCGAAGCCGGTCGGCCCAAGGATCTCCTGGATATCGAGCAACTCAGAAAACTGGATCCACATCGATGACGAAAGAAGAGCTTTATGCCCACCCTGGCTGGAAGTGGTGCACATTTGAGGGGGCAGAGTTGCATACGTTGTTGATGGGACTGGAGATCAGTTTCCGCGAAAAGCTCGAGTGGCTCGAAGAAGCCGAAACCCTCAGCTTGCGATTCCAGGCAAATCGCGAAACGCGCGCAATGCAGAGAGCCAACGAAGCAGACGCCAAAGCCCGAACTGCGGAAAACTCAGAGTAGCCCCCTGTAGCGGCGATCTGCGACCGCCGAACGTCTGAGACGGCTACTCCCAAACTCGTCCCCTCCGATCGCTGACGAAGGCTGTAGCGGCGCGTCTATGACCGCCGAAACGCGGCTGTCGCGCAGTCATCAATCAGACCTCCGAACGCCCGTAAATCGTTCAGGCTGTAATTAGCCCCTCGGTTCCGCTTGCTGATAACGGGGTTCTCGTGTCACCCTCGGCCCCTCGGATGTGCGGCATAGCGGCAATCTTCTCGTACGGCAGCAACGCCGCTCCCGTCGACCGCGACGAGCTCATCGCGATCCGCGACCGAATGACCTCGCGCGGTCCCGATGGTGAAGGCGCGTGGATCTCCGCCGATCGTCGTGTCGGCCTCGGTCATCGCCGCCTCGCGATCATCGACCTTTCCGACGCGGGCGCGCAGCCGATGTTCACGGCGGACGGGCAGACCGGCATCGTCTTCAACGGCGAGATCTACAACTACGCCGCGCTTCGTGCCGGTCTCGTCGCCCGCGGTTACGAATTCCACTCACATTCCGACACCGAAGTGCTCTTGCACCTCTACGCGCAAAAGGGCGCGGAGATGGTCCACGATCTTCGCGGCATGTTCGCCTTCGCCATCTGGGATAATCGCCGCCGCGGTCTGTTCCTTGCCCGCGACCCGTTCGGCATTAAGCCGCTCTACTATGCGAACGACGGCGGCACCATTCGCGCCGCGTCGCAGGTAAAGGCGTTGCTGGCCGGCAAGGGAATCGACACCGCGCCCGAGCCGGCCGGGCACGCCGGATTCTTCCTCTGGGGCAGCGTGCCTGCGCCGTTCACGCTATACCGCGGGATCCGTAATCTTACAGCTGGGCACACGCTCTGGGTTGACGCCGAGGGATGTCGCGCTCCGCGTTCCTATTGCCTCATCAGCGATGTTCTTCGGGAGGGCGAGCTGGCCGCGCGGAGCGGCGGCGATCCCGGCGCGATCTCGAACGTCGAATTCCTGCGGGACGAACTCGCCGACACCGTGGCGCATCACCTGATCGCGGATGTGCCCGTCGGCGTCTTCCTTTCCGCCGGGCTCGATTCCACCACGCTGGCGTCGTTCGCGAGCGCGAAACAGGAGCGCGTCGAAACCGTCACGCTTGGCTTTGGTGAATACCGCGACACCGCGGACGACGAAGTCCCGCTGGCCACGGAAGTCGCGCGGCAGTTCGGCACCAACCAGCACACCATCTGGGTCGCGCGAAACGA
>JBHENE010000117.1:0-8046 GCA_046262215.1 Chthoniobacterales bacterium
GCCACCCGCATCAACGCTCTTTTCCTCCGCGAATATTTCCGCCAGCGCCACAGCATCCCCGAGCTGCCGATGGTGCGCGGCTTCGAGGGCGGTTACACCGACATCTTCTTCACCGGCGTGGCGCGCAACGTCTGGCATTGCAACATCGCCTCGCTCTACCCCTCCGTCATGTTGCAGTTCGATTGCTTTCCGCAAACCGACCAGCTCCAGATCTTCCGCCACCTCCTCACCGACCTGCGCACGTTTCGACTGGAAGCGAAGGCGAGCATGCGCGCTGAAAAGGATATTGCGCGGCAACGTCACTTCCACGCGTTGCAGAACACCTTCAAGATCCTGATCAACAGCTTCTACGGCTACCTCGGTTTCGCGCAGGGCCACTTCGCCGACTTCGACGCCGCCGCCCGCGTCACCCAGATCGGGCGCGACCTCCTCAAGCAGATGATCGACTGGCTCAAAGCGCAAGGCGCGCAAGTCATCGAAGTCGACACCGACGGCATCTACTTTGTCCCGCCGGGCAAGGTAGCGCAAGCGTCCAGCTTGCCAGACGTAGCGCATGCCTCCGGCTTGCGTTCTTCTGAAGAATGCCAGCGAGACGCAGGCTCTACGATCGAAGAGCTCCGCGCCGGCCTCGCGAAAATCCTCCCGCCCGGCATCGAAGTCGAGTTCGACGAGCAATTCGAAGCCATGTTCAGCTACAAGGCCAAGAACTACGCGCTCCTCACCCGCGAGGGCGACGTCATCATCAAAGGCGGCGCCTTGAAATCGCGCGGCCTCGAGAAATTCCAGCGCGTCTTCCTCGAGGAAATCATCAAGCTCCAGATGCAGGGCAACCCCGAAGCCATTCCGCAATTGCGCGAAGACTTCGAGCGCCGCATCCGCGCCGGCGAAATGCCGATCGAGATGCTGATGAAAACCGACACCCTGCAGGACAGCCTCGAAAAGTATCGCCAAAAAATCGCGGGGGGCGGCCGTAACCGCGCCGCCGCCTACGAGCTCGCGCTGGGGAGCGGTCGAGCCTACAAACCCGGCGACCCAATCAGCTACTACATCAAAGCCACGTCCAAGAAGGTCGCCGCCTACGAAGCCGCCAAGCTAGCCAGCGACTTCGACCCGCAGAATCGGGACGAGAACGTGGACTACTACGTCGGGAAGCTCGGCGAGCTAGCGAAGAAGTTTGGTGGTGTGGGCGCAGGGGCTAGGAATTCAGACGCGAAGCAGGAGAGCCTGGCTCTGTAGGGGATGCCGCCACTCACACGAGCTTGTTGTACTGCTCGTGCGTGCCGATCCAAACCCATTGCACCGTGTCGCCGCGTATTCGGCCGACTGCACGATGACGCGCACCGATGCGGATCGACACGCGATCGCCTGCTCCGCCTCTCAGCTTTTTGAACTGCAGCGACGAAAGGCTCGGCTCTTGCCGCCACAGTCGATACGTCTTGGCCGCGAGCACCTGTACCCTCACGCGGCAGGTTGTCGTGCAGCTCCCAAAAGTGGAGAGTGCACTTCGACTTCACTGATCAGCGGGCCAGTCGCGCAGCTCACCCGCCGCCTCAGCGCGATTAGCCTCGTCGAATAGGAAGTCCAGTTTGCCGGAGACCGAGTCCTCGTCCATCTGCTTGTCCCACGCAGCGTTGTCCTGCTCCGCCACGAATGCCGCAAGTTCCGCCAGTTCGTTCGGCGGCAGTTCACGGACGGCGTTCTTGAGTTCTGCGAGGCTCATGCGCTGATCTTATCGTTAGCGCTGTCGCCCGGCAACCCCCGGATCAGCTCAGGCCTGCGACTAGAGAGTTCCTGCATCCGCTTCTGCCGCCAGCTTACGCAGATCTGACAAAAGCTCTGTCAATAGCTTACTTTGTACAAGCGGGAACCGCTCCGGCGCGAGCGTCTCAGGAGATGCTGAGCCTCCGAACTTCTGAAATGTCGCGCCGAATTTTTTGCGCTTGGCTGGTCCGGACGACCCGTGATCAACGTCGTGCTGCAGGTCGGTTCGGAGCGCATTCACATCAGTGAATGACTGCGGCTTCTGCTGTTGAAGCCGTTGACCGGGTCCTTCGTGGAAGAGGAAGTACAGGTCATCGATCAAGTTCTTGTAGTCATCGATGCTGCCGATGGGTTTCCCGCAGTTCGTCAGTGCCTGCGTTGTTCGGTTTGTGGGTTTGAACAGGTCACTGCCGTGTTTAGCCGCATACGCAGAGTTAATCCGGCCGACTTGCTCCGCAATGTCAGTACCCAGACGGCGGATGTTACCGGCAATTCCGCTCTCGCTCACCGCCGCGGGATCGAGAAGATCCGCGACCTTCGGATCGAAGCTTAGTAGCTTTCGGAGCAGTACGTCTTGCCGCGTCTTCGCCGCTCCACGGACGTTTGCGTTCACGCTCTTTTGGAATTCGATGTAATCGGGATCAGTCGCATGCTGTCCTAGCTCAACTTGCTTTGTGAGCTCTTGCATGAAGGTCGGGAAAAACGCCCGAAGCACGCTTTCCATCTTGTTGATGTTCTCGCTGTCGCAAAGTCGGTATATGAGGCTGACAAACGATTGAACGTGCGTGCGGTTCTTCAGTAACGGATCGGCATCCGAGAAAACTTTAGCCGCGCAGTCGAATGCCTGCTTCAGCCGTTTCGCAATTGCAGACCGCGAGGAGAAATTCTTCTGCGCTTCAAATGTCTGCTTCAGGTCTTCGAACCGCAGTCCGACGCCGATACCTTCAATAGCGATTGCGGAGACTTTCGATGCGATGTCGAAGTGACCGTAACGTTTGTTCGAAGCCGAGACTTTCTTCGTGAAGAATTCGTGCTTTGCGAGCGTGACAGCGTAATCGCGCAGCTTGCTGTAGACCGAATTTAATCGCTCACTGCTCGTCAGCGGCAACCCTTCCTGCAACCGCTGGAAGAACTCGCGTTGTTCCTCCTCGCCTGCGTCTTCAATTTCGTCGTACTCGATCTCGAAGTCGTCGAATTCGTCCGACACATCAGTCGGTAAGTCACGGTAGTACTCGCCTCCGAACTGTGCGGCGGATTGCGCCGAAAGCGACAGTTCGTTGTCAAAGAACTCGAAAATCGTTGTTAATCGCTGCTGCCCGTCGAGCACCTCGAATTCGTCAGGGCTCCCAGTCGTCTTGAGCAGATAGAACTTCGGGAGCTTCCAACCACGGAGGATGGTGTCGATGAGGCGCTGCTTTTTCGTGCGATCCCACACTTCGCCGCGCTGCCATTCCGGTATCTCGTAGCGGTTGCGGCGCTTGTAGATTTTATCCAGCGCCCGTTTTTGAGCAGTCATTTTCATCGGGATAATAGATTACAGCTCAAGTTTGTTGATACTGATGCGGATGTGGCGTTCGGCAAGCGCGCAGATCACATATTCGTCGCGCTTAGTCGAACCACCGGCGTCGATATCGCGGCGACTGGGCGGCGTCTAATCGGCGATATCTGCCTCTAAGTCGCCGCTGTATCGCTTCATCGTTCCGGCTTTCCGTTCGCGTGCGATTCGCTCGTTTGTGCGCTTCACGAATGCATCCAGCTCCTCGCTCGTAACGCCGTATTCTAGGAAGGCGTAGTCGTCTGGCGTGAAGAGTTCGCAGGCGGCGGTTGCTTGTTTGCGCGTCACGGACGGAAACGAGTCAAGAAAGTAATCGATCGAATGGCCGCGTTCAAGATACTCAATCAGCGTTTGAACAGGAACGTGAGTGCCTTTGAAGACAGGCCTGCCGCCCATTATTTCAGGATCAACTGTGACGACGGAGTCGCGCGTGATCATCGACAGCGAAGAATACGCTGGCGCCATGTCTCAGTCACTCCACAACCGCACGGCTTTGCAGTTGACCGAGAGCAGCATCGGGCGATGTCCTGTTTCATGAAGACCACCTGCTACGTCGCACTTCTCTTCGCATTCGCCATCCTCACCGCGGCTCCGAGTTCCTACTCAGCCGAGAACGACCTCGCCGACATCAAGGCCGAAGTCGCGAAGCGGCATGATAACTCGGTGAAGCGACTCTCCGATTGGATCAAGCAGGTATCGATCGCGGCGGAGGATCGCGGGTTTCCCGAGGGCGCGGAGCGCATGGCGCAGATGGCGCGGGAAGCCGGATCCAGGGGGTGGAGATCGTGCAGACGAAAGGGAAAGCCCGGCGTGTTTGCGACGCTCGATGCGGGCGCGGAATACCATCGCGCTTAGCGATTCGCGGGCGACGACCGCGATCAGACAGCTCGGGCAGGCACCGCAGAGGCCGGCACGCTGACGCGCGCGTGCAATAGCTCGCGACCGACCACCCAGAGATTAATGCCGAGCATCAGTAGCTGATTCGCAAGTGTCAGCACGATCACCCACGTCGGCGGCTGCGCTGGGATAAAGCCGTCGACGATCAGCGACAGCGGCACGATCGCACCGAGCGGCGCGAGTGAACGCCAGCTTAGCTCGCGTTCGCTGCCTTCGGCGACGAGCAGCGTCACGAGCCAGACCGTTCCCATGGCCGCGTAACCGTCGGGCACAAAAGGGCTACGGAATGAGCCGAGGTTGAGCAAAGCCAGCCAAAGCACGACGAGACGCATGCGCAACTGTTCGGAGCTCCCGCTCAACACGTGCCGTCGCTGCCATCCACTGAGCAGCGCGATCCCGCTTAACAGCAGCCCGTAGACGGACGAAGCGAGCATGCCTGCCTCACGGCCGGCATCCGTCAGGCCGAGCAATCTCAACTTGGCGATGAGGCCGTGGATTCCATAATTCGGAGGAATACTGACGGGTGTGTCGATCCAGAAAAACGCCTCACCGCTCGCGATGCGCGGCGCCTGGTAGGCGGCGAAATCCTGAAATGGCTTCGCACCGTAAATCACGAAAGCCGCGATCCCGCTCGCGGCGATCCCAATGACCGTCCATGCGACCGCGCGCCATCGCAGCGCGCCGACCAGCCACGCCGCGAGCAGGCCCGGGAACATCTTGCTCGCGATCATCAATCCGAGCACCATCCCGCCCGCTGCTTCACGTCTCGTCGCGATCGCGACCATCGCGAGCATGCTCGCCGCGAATGTCGTCGCCTGGATATTTCCGAGCTGCAGGCCGGCGAGCGTTGGCAACGCCACAAAAACGACAGGTGCCAGTGCTACTGCGATACGCCCGCGTGAGCCGCCGACCCATCGCGCGGTGCAAACGAAAGCCGCGGCCAGAGCGAGCACCTGCACTAGAAACCAAAGCGCCCGCGCGTTCAGGAGGTCGCGCGTGATCATCGAGATCGCCGCCGGGATAATGAGAAAAGTCGGCGGATACTGATAGAGGTCCACCTTCAGCGGCCCGATGGTGCGTTCGGGACACGTCATCAAATCTTCGCAGCCTTCAGACGCGTATTGGCGCGGGTCGTAGATGTTCACGTCGCCAGCGCGTGCGAAGCGTTCGCCTTCATAATAGCCGGAGAAGCAGAAATGGGTTGGGTAAAACGGATTCGTCGGGAGCACCGACCAGCCGATGCGGTTCGCGTCGTATGCAAAAGTGCTCAGCCGGATCATCTGGATCGCCGCCGCAACGGCGACAACGAGCCAGAGGGTGGCCATGAAAGGTTTCCCCGTTGCGAACGTCGCGACCTCGATTGGCACGCGCTTCGCGAACAGCATCGCCGCCGCCAAGACCGCCACAGTGCCGACGATGAGCGCCGGCCATGGAGCACCGGTGAACTTAGCCACGACCGCAGTTGCCGGAGCGCCAACGATCGCGATGCCCGCCACAGCGACGGTCCGCCGCATGAGTGCCTCGCCCACCTTGGAACGCTATTTGGCTGCGGCTTGGTACGTCAATGACGCGCCTTTAGCAGTCCGGCGCTCAGGCCGAGCGCATCACGTAGATCGGAACGAGGCGTTTTGTGAATTCGACGGAGCCGATCGCGGCGGAGGATCGCGGCTTTCCGAAGGCGCGGAGCATATGGCGCAGCTGGCGCGTGACGTCGGAGTCCAGCGCGCGGAGATCGTGCAAACGAAGGGTAAGCCGGCCGTGTTTGCGACGCTCGAGATGGGCCCCGCCAAGACGGTGGGGCTACTTCATGTATGACGTGAAGTAGTTCGATCTGGCGGCGTGGAAGAGGGCGCTGCCGTTCGATGCGGCGATAAATCCGAGGAATCGACCAGCTCGCCCGTTTCAGCTGTGCGACATTGCCGCTTCGATCTCTCGCTTCAGTTGAACAATAAAGCGCGTGCCTTGGCCGGCGCCGCTCTCGACTGAGACGCTGCCGCCGTGCGCCTCGGCGAGGCCTTTGACCAACGTCAGCCCAATGCCCCACCCGCCTTGGCCGCTAACTGCTGCCTGGGTTGAGCGGTGGAAAATCTCGAAGAGCGATTCGGCCTCAGCCTCGCGGAGCTCGCCTCCGAAATTGTGGACTTCGATCCGCGCCCGATCGTCGAGGCAGCGCAAACGCACCGTGATCGGCGTGTCAGCCGTGCCGTATTTTACGGCATTGCTGACGAGGTTCTCGACGATACGCCGCACCGCGCTCTCGCTCCACAGGCCGGTGCACCCACCAATCGAATCAATGACGAGTCGACTGCCGACCGCCTGGCGACACTCCTCAACCGTCTGCGCGACGACGGCTTCGATGTCGCACTCGCTCTTTTTGAGCGGAATGCGCTCGCCGGCTTTAATCCGATTGGCGTCGAGCAGGTCCACGATCATGCTGTCGGCGCGGTCGATGTTGTCGACGATCTTATGGGTCAGGTATTCGCCTTCAGCCGACCCGCTTGCTGATTCCGCGATGCTCTGCGCGAAGAGCTTTGCTGCTGTCAGAGGGGTTCGCAGATCATGCGTCAACGTGCTGAGGAATGTCTCGCGTAACGCGCGTTCCTCCTTCAGCCGGTCAACGGCCACCGCTTGCCGCGTTGTTTCCTCTTGTGCCTGATTCAACAAATGCGCGGACCAGGCGACGATGGCGGAGAAAAAGACGATGGTTGAAATTGCAAGCAGCATCAGGCCGAAGGTCATGTCGTAGAGCTGCGCCGCGCTGCCGCGCACTGCGATCCATCCGAAGACGAAGGGCAGGATGACGACAGCGGGAAGCAGCCCCCGCGCGATGACAGCCCCGGCGCGGTCCCCGCTTACGAGCCGCATGAGTCCGTGATTTGGCCGCGCGAGGAGCGTTCCGAGGGGAAGCAGCAGGAACATGAGCGCGGCGTGGAAAGCAATCTTCGTGTAGATCGCGAGTCCTCCGTAGAGTTCGTTGATGCCATAGGCGTAGCCCATGACCGCGAGCAGGTTGATGACGAACACTGCCAGCGCTAGCACCTGCGAAGGCCGCACCCGCGTCCACGCCAGGCGCAGGTCGATCGTGAGCAGCGCGAGGCCCATGAGCAGGTGGCTCACCGCCGCGTTCGGCGCGATCCGGCCGGGAGTTCCCGCTCCCTTCAGCTGCGCGGGAAACAGAAGCGCGTCGATCCCAAGGCTGAAGCGAAACGCGTATTCCAGCGTCGCCACCAACCCGAGGATCGCGGCAATTGACGCGCAGGCGAGACCCACTCGATAAGGCGCGCGGCGGGCCGCAAAACGCGGCTCGTCGATCAGGAAGCACAACGCGCTGCTCTGCAGAAGGAATGTGACCGCGCCGTACGGACGCAGCGTGACCCATTCCGGCCGCACGCGGAGAAGAAACGGGACATTGAGCATCCAGCCGGCGAGGACCAGCACGCTGATAACAAAACAGGCAACTGCGATGTAGCGCGCGACGTTCTTCATCACGGCCTGCGCGAGCGGGTCATCGGGTTTTGGCGTGAAGTGGGTCGGACAGGCGTAGCAAGGTCAGCTATGCAGCGGACGCGGACTCCTCGAGCACTTGGTTCAGGCGCTCGAAGTCGATCGGCTTGACCAGGTGCGCGATAAAGCCGGCGTTCCTCGTCCGGGCCAGATCCTCGTCCATGCCATACCCGCTCAGTGCGATGCCCCGCAGGCCGTAATCGCGGGTCAGTTCCTTCATGAGATCGACTCCGTTGCCGTCCGGCAGGCCGATGTCGCTGATGACGAGATCGAACTTCTGGTGAGCGGCCAAATCGCGTGCTGCTTCTACCGTGCTCGCCGTCTGGACC
>JBHENE010000118.1:0-21965 GCA_046262215.1 Chthoniobacterales bacterium
TCGAGCCAAGCCCTTGATAGCGGATATACAGCTGGTGAACGAATTTGCTGACGGCGCTGGGATCTTCGGCATGGCCCCAGCCACTCGGAATGTGCTGCGCGTCCGTCCAACGCGCTTCGCGGTTCAGGAACTTCATTGACATGCGGCGCAGCGGACGCATGAACGTGCCCATCACTTTCGCGCTCGCGCTCGAGATGTTCGCGCCGGGCGGCTTCTTATAGAACGGCGTAAAGTTATCCGGGAAACCGGGCATGGTGCAGCCGATGCAAATGCCGCCGGTATTCATACAGCCGCCGACATGGTTGATGAAACCGCGCGAGGTGATGTTGCATTGCACGACTGGACCCCAACAGCCGATTTCGACGAGGCACTCTTTGTCGCCGTAATTCTTCGCGAACGTGCCTTCTTCGTAGAATCCACCGCGGACGCACTTTTGGTGGACCGTGCCACCGAAGAGCCATGCGGGCCGGCCGAGATCATCGAACTCCGGTAACGGCCCGATCCCTTGCAGGAAGAGCAAAACCGTTGCGACGGTTTCCGTGAAGTTGTCGCCGACAGGCGGACAACCCGGCACGTTGATGACGGGCAGACCGTACGCGCTGCGGTAATCTTTCCCGAGGAAATCCATGCAGCTCATCGAGCCGGTCGGATTGCCAGTGGCTGAAGGGATGCCGCCCCATGTCGCGCACGTGCCGATCGCGATCACCGCGGCCGCACCCGGGGCGAGACGCGCCAGCCATTCGGCGGTCGGGGTCGGCCGCGACTCGTAATCGGAGATTCTCGTCGCACCAAGAGCCGCGAAGTAGCCGCCATCTTTCGCCGCGATTCGTTCGTCAGTCACCGAGCCTTCGAAGATGATCACATAAGGTGCGCCGAGTTCATTGTTCTCGGCCATCTCGAAGTTGCGCATGAAATGGTGCCCGGCTTCGACCGAAAGCACCGGATGATGCAGGACGACCTTGGGCACGCCGGGAATCACACCCATGAGCAGATCTTCCACGGGCGGCGCAGTCGCTCCGACGGCCGAGATCGAGCAGCCATCGCAACTCATGCCGGCGAGCCAGTAGGCATGCACCACGCTCAGCGGGCCGAGCTTCAGCTTCCGATTGTCCGGCAACATCTGCTCCTGCTTCACCCGCTCCGCCGCGGGCGCGAACATGTCGACTCCTTTGGCTCCAGTTTTCGGGGATTCGAGAACTTCAGTAGCCATAGGAGTTAACCTTTCATCGTGCCGGATTATGCCGGCGCGTTCGTCTGCGGTTGAGATAAGCAGCGCATCAGCAAATCCTCGGGAGCTGTTCTCCGCTCAACATCGTGACAACGCGTTCGCCGCCGACGAGAGATTTCATCACAACCATGTGCGACTTGTCGGTCACCACTTCGCCGATGATGGCTGCATTTCTCCCGAGCGGATGCTGACGCATCGCGGCGAGCAGGCTATCAGCTGAGTCAGGCGGGACCACGGCGATGAGCTTACCTTCATTCGCCACATACAACGCATCAAGTCCCAACATCTCGCACGCAGCATAAACTTCGCGGCGGATCGGGATTGCGGCTTCGTCCAGGCGAACACCAACACCCGACGCCTTTGCGAGCTCATTCAGTGCGCTCGACACGCCGCCGCGGGTCGGATCGCGCATGCAGCGGATCGTCGGACATGCTTCGAGCATTGCATTCGTTAGGCCGTGAAGCGCGGCCGTGTCGCTCTCGAGCACCGTCTCGAACTCGATCCCTTCGCGCACCGACATGATCGCGATGCCGTGATCGCCGATCGTTCCCGACACGATGATCTTATTGCCGGGCTGTGCGTTGCGAATCGAGAGATTCCGCCCTTCCGGCACAACGCCGATGCCCGATGTATTGATGAAAATCTGATCGCCTTTGCCGCGGTCGACCACCTTCGTATCGCCAGTCACCAGCTGAACGCCAGCTTCCTCACAGGCGATCTGCATGGAAGCGGCGATTCGCCGCAACATCTCCATCGATAATCCTTCTTCCAGGATGAATGCAGCCGACAGACACAACGGCTTTGCGCCACCGACAGCCAGATCGTTGATCGTACCGTGCACCGCCAGCTTTCCAATATCTCCGCCAGGAAAGAACAATGGCCGCACCACATAGGAGTCTGTCGTGAACGCGATTCGCGGCCCGCTCGCGCCATGGAGATGGAGAGTCGCCTGATCCTCCAGCCGCGAGAGCGTTTCATTCCCGTACGCCGGCAGAAACACCCGTTGAATCAAATCGGCGCTAAGCTTCCCGCCACTGCCATGTCCGAGCAGGACATGCTCGTAGTTTCCCATCGGGACAGGGCAGCTCATCTGGTCGAAGTCGGCCGCGTCAGGCATCGCGCGAACGTAAGCTCGACCAGGATTAGCCGCGATGATAAACATAGCGCCGTCGTCATGAGCAAACGCGCCATCATTCTCCTTCTCGTGTTCGCAGCGCTGATCATAGCCGGTGTCGCATTTGATCGACATCATGCAAACGAGTGGCAGCGCATCGGAGCGGACAAAGCGGCCGCGGAGGAGACGAAGAACAACGTGACCCCGCTTCCGCAGCACGGCACGCTTCTGGCCGCGGCCGATGATGCGCAGGTCACCGGCAAGGCTGTGTGCGGCTTCTGTTACTGGCACGAAGGCGGCAGTCGTTGCAACACGGTCCTGCAGACCGCAGAGGACCCGGGTATCGTGTTCCTCCTGCCGAACGAGCAGCGCACCGAGATGGAGAAGCTGACGGGCGAATGCGCCGGCGGGAATTACTCAATCACGGCGCGTGGCACTGTGACGCAGTACGGCGGGCACAATTACATGCTCGTCAAAAACTTCGAGGCGGTGGAAGCAAAGTAACGTCACGCAACCTGCGCTTCCCGGAAGCGGCCGTAGTTGTAATAGGCCGCGCAAGCGCCTTCGGAGGAAACCATTGTCGCGCCTAGCGGCATTTCGGGTGTGCAGCGTTTTCCGAATTGCGGGCATTCATGTGGCTTCATCAAACCCTGCAGGATGAGTCCGCTCATGCAGAGCGTAGACTCTGGCACTTCCATGCCGGCGACACCGAAGCGCTGCTCCGCGTCGTAATGCACGTAAGCACTCGTTAGGCGATAACCGCTCTGCGGAATGTTTCCGATGCCGCGCCATTTGCGGTCGCCGATTGTGAAGACTTCGCTGAGCAACTTGAGCGCAGATTTGTTGCCGGTGCGTTGCACGGCGCGCGAATATTGGTTCTCTACGCCGACGCGGCCTTCTTCGAGCATACGGACGCAGTCGTAGATCCCTTCCATTAGGTCGACCGGCTCGAATCCCGTGACGACGATTGGGATGTTGAACTCGGCGGCGAGCGGCTCGTATTCTTCGTAACCCATGACGGTGCAGACGTGGCCGGCAGCGAGAAAGGCCTGCACGCGATTTTTCGGCGACGACATGATCGCACGGATCGCTGGCGGGACGAGCACATGCGAGACGAGCACCGCGAAATTCTCGATGCCGCGCCGCTTCGCCTGCCACACGGCCATAGCGTTTGGCGGCGCAGTGGTTTCAAAGCCAACCGCGAAAAAGACGATGACCTTCTGCGGATTCTGCTCGGCGATTTTAAGGCAATCGAGCGGCGAATAGACAATGCGCACGTCTGCGCCGGCGGCTTTGACCGTGAGCAAATCACTCTTGCTCCCCGGCACGCGCAGCATGTCGCCGAACGAGCAGAAGATCACGTCCGGTCGTGACGCGATCTCCAGCGCCTTGTCGATCAACTCAAGCGGCGTGACGCACACCGGACAACCCGGTCCGTGCACCAGCTCGACGTTCTCCGGCAGGAGCCCGTCAATGCCGTAGCGGACGATCGTGTGCGTCTGCCCACCGCAGACTTCCATGATGGTCCACGGCTTCGTCGTCGCGCGTTGGATCGCCTGCGCGAGCCGATCAGTCGTCGCGCGATCGCGATATTCCTCGAGATACTTCATGAGGTGTTCCCCACGTATGTGAATGGCAGGTTTGACGGAGTCTCGCGCACCTCCGCGAGCTCGCCCATCTGCTCGAGCACCTCGAAGACACGCTTCGCCTCCTCTTCGTCGATCTTCGCGAGCGCGAACCCAACATGCACTAAAACGTAGTCGCCGATCTGCGCGTCCTCGACGTGCTCAAGACAAACCGATTTGAACACGCCGTCGAAATCGACCTTCCCCATCCGCACGTCGTGCTCGTGATGGATTTCGATGACTTTGCCTGGAATTCCGAGACACATAATCAGCTCACAGCCGGTTCGATAAGATTCGTCTTGAGACGAGCGGCTGCAATCGCTGCCTGGCCCAAGCTCAACCCTGCGTCATTTGGCGGGACAAGTCGATGTCGATAAACCCGCAGCTCGGCGGTGTCGAGACGAGCGAGCACTTCGCCGGTGAGTAAGGCGTTCATGAAAACGCCGCCGCTCAACACGACGGAGCTGACACCTCTATCCCGACTGATGAGCTGACATAAGTCAGTGATGATTGAAGCCAAAGTGGAATGAAAACGACGCGCGATCATTCGCGTGTCAGTCTTCTTCTGCACGTCGGAGACGATCGCGCGAATCATCGGGCGCGTGTCGATAACCTGCGCTTCCCCGGTGCTCGCATCGCCGACTTCGTATGGATACGAGCCGCATTCCGCGCACGCAGTAGCGAGCCATTCCAATTCCACTGCCGCCTGGCCTTCGTAGCTGACGCGATCACGGACACCAATGAGCGAGGCGACGGCATCGAAGAGCCGGCCCGCGCTCGAGGTCATGGGACTGTTGAGGCGACGCTCCAGCATCTGCTCGGTGATTCGCCGCTCTCGGTCGGCAATGTGAGAGCGGAACTCAGAGCAATCTGTGCCGGCGTCGCGGAGATGCGCCGTCGCCATACGCCACGGCTCGCGCGTCGCTTGGTCACCGCCGGGCATCCCGACATACCGAAGATGCGCCACCCGCTCGAAACCGGCGTAGCCGCCAACCAGAAATTCACCGCCCCAGACAGCTCCGTCAGTTCCGTAGCCGAGGCCATCGAACGCCACCCCGATTACCTGTTCGGTAAGACCATTTTCAGCCATGCAACTGGCCATGTGCGCGTGATGGTGTTGCGCGGCGATGAGTGGCAGTCCCGTCGCTTGCGCGTAGCGGGTTGACGCGTGATCCGGATGCAGATCATGCGCGATGAACGCCGGGTCGAATTGAAATAGCTCACGGTAAAGCGCGATGTCGTTCTCGAAGGCGACGTAAGCTTGGTGATGATCAAGGTCGCCGAGATGATGACTCAGGAAGACGTGGTTCTGCCGCGCGAGCGCGAACGTTCCCTTCAACTGACCACCCACTGCTAGGACTGGCGCAGGTGAATCGAACGGCACGGTGATAGGGTTCGGCGCATATCCGCGCGAACGTCTGATTGGCACCTCTTGTCCGGCAACAATCCTCGTCACTGAGTCGTCGCAACGCACATGAATCTGCCGGTCGTGAACAAGGAAGACGTCAGTGATACCGCGCAATCGCTCAACTGCTTCGTCGTTCTCGCGAGCGATCGGTTCGTCGGAACGATTGCCGGAAGTCATCACAAGCGGCATCTGATCTACGGCGTCGACGAGCAGATGGTGGACGGGCGTATAGGGAAGCATCACACCGAGGTGTGGGTTGTTGGGAGCGACAGCAGAGCAGATTTCCGATTTCTTCTTCAGCAACACGATTGGCGCAGGACGCGACGCAAGCAGCTCCTCTTCAGCGGTGGAAATTTCGCAATGCCGTGCGGCGGTGGGGGCATCGGGAAACATGACGGCGAACGGCTTCTCTTCGCGGTGCTTGCGCGATCGAAGTCGTTGGACGGCGTGTTCGTTGGTCGCGTCGCAGACCAGATGGAATCCACCGAGTCCTTTCAGCGCGCCGATTTGGCCGCTGACAATCGCACTGGCGAAATCGCGCAACGGATCGTCAGCGCCAAGTAACTCGCCATTTTTGTCCAGCAGTCGAAGCTGAGGACCGCAAATTGCGCACGCAATTGGTTGGGCATGAAACCGTCGGTCAAGCGGGTTCTCGTATTCGGCGCGACACGCGTTGCACATCGTGAACGACGCCATCGTTGTGCTTGCGCGATCATACGGCGCGCCCGTGACAATGGTCAGGCGTGGCCCGCAATTGGTGCAGTTGATGAACGGATAATGGTGACGGCGGTCCGCCGGATCGAAGAGTTCGCCCAGGCAATCACTGCAAGTTGCGACGTCTGGGGAGATGAACACATCTGCCTCGCCGGCCGAATCGCTTTCGCGGATGTCGAAGCCGGCGCTGGCTTGCGCTGGAATTACACGTGAAGAAATCGCTTCAATCCGCGCAAGTGCCGGAGCCTCGCTCGTCAGTGCGCTGAGGAATCCATCGAGGGCACCAGGCGTTCCCTGAACCTCGATGATAACACCTCCCGCCTCGTTGCGCGCGAATCCGGTGAGCTGCAAACGCGTGGCAAGGCCGAAGACGAAAGGCCGAAATCCGACCCCTTGCACGATCCCCGAAACGGTGATCGCACGCCGTTGCACGCGGGCCGCGATATTACGCGACAGGACTGCCTAACGGCGCGGCAGACTTTGTTTCCAGCAGCTTTCGCTGCCGCGAAACAACCACCGCTAGAATCGCGGCCAGCGCGATCGCGGCAAACAAACCCTGATGCGCCGACAATGCGCCCATCACGTTCTCGGCGGTTGTCGGAGCGGGCACTTCCGGCGGCGGCAAATCCATGCTGCAATCGCCACCACCACAGGCGAAGCCGGAAATCGGAAGAGAAACGAGAGTGCCGATAATAGCCGCAAAAATTCGTTTCATAATTACCTCATTGGGAAACTAGCGCCTCTACCGTGACGGCTCGTCCGTAAGTAGTCAAGGTCGCTGCACACGCGCGCTTTCAGATCTTCAACCGCTCGATCAATTTCCGCACGCTGCTCACCGCAGCGGATTCACCATCCAGCCTTGGCGGTTCTGCTGCCAGATCGGCGCGCTGAATCTCTTCGTCGTAAGGAATCTCGCCGACAATTTCCAGCCCGTGCTTCTCAGCGTAGTTGCGGATCGCGGCAAGATCATCCTCGCCGCGAAACTTGTTCGCGACCGCCACGATACGTGGAATGCCAAGTTCGCGCGCCAGCTCCGCCGCACGGCGCGCCGTTTCGAGCGCCTTGAAATATGGCTCGGTAACAAGCAGCAGCATATCGACATGCCGATCAGTGCCGCGGCTGAGATGCTCCAGTCCCGCCTCCATATCGACCACTGTGACGACGCCTTCCTCTTTCAGAATTCCGCTGAGAAGATTCCGCACCCGCGCATGACCGCCGCACGCGCATCCGGCTCCCGCATGTTCGATCGTGTGCATTCCGAGCAGCGTGACCCGGTCCGACACGCGAGTCCCAAATTCCTGCGCCACCCGCCGTGCTGGCATCGCGAGCTGCATCGCCATCTTTCCCCCTTCGACCGCGACCTCCTTTAGAATCGAAGAAGGCATCGGCTTCGCAGTTTTCATCGTCTCCGGCGCGACTCCGAGCGTGACGCCGAAGTTCGGATTGCTGTCTGCATCAATCGCCCAAACATCCTGCCCTCGCTCGGCTAGAAGCCGCGTGATGATCCCTGCGATCGTCGTCTTCCCGCTTCCGCCTTTACCTGCGATTGCGATTTTCATTTGTTGCATGAACGCACTGCAGCTCGCTTGCCGCAATTTGTCATCGTATCGCTTGGTCGCGATCGAGCAAGTTTGCCGCTTGTGAAACGAGCTAGCTACACGCGTCGAATCGCTGTTGTCGCTCCCGCGCGAAACCGCGGGACATCTTGAACTGCCAGCAAAATTGCCTGCAAACAGCAGTGAAAGAGCCCGTTCGAGTAGTCTGCGAGTTCGCTTGATTACCTAAGCAGAGCTTGCTTAACTGGCTCTAAACACGGGGGAAGCACCGCCGAGTCCTACCTCAGGAGCCATCTTTTCGGCACGATTGCGCGCTCGCTTCTGCAGTCGAGCACTGCATTCCGCTTCAGCGGTCGCGTCGCAGGCCGCGAGCGCTCTTCGCGCGACGTGCTCTACGACGAGCTGACTGGCCCGCTTTCGCGGCTTCAGAGACCCGGGCTTGATTGCATGATGCCGCCGTCGGCAATCACGGTCGTCGCTGTGATATAGCTTGCGCCGTCGCTTGCGAGGAAAGCGACCAGCCGCGCGATCTCCGCCGGCTCCGCCATCCGGCCGAGCGGAACGGCGCTGTTCAATTTTGCGAGTAACTCCGGATCTTCCATCGTCGATTGATTGATCGGCGTCGCAACCGCACCGGGTGCTACGCCGACAACAAGGATCTTGTGGGGCGCGAGCTCGACACCGGCCGTCCTCGTCAGCATTCGCATGCCACCCTTCGAAAGGCAGTAAGGCGTATTACCTGGCATCGGCCAATCTTCGTGCACCGAGCTAATGTTGATGATCCGTCCGCCGCCACCTTGCTTGATCATCTGCTGGGCGGCGAGCTGGGTGCCGAAGAAGGCGCTCTTTAGGTTGATTGATAAGACCTTGTCGTACTGGTCCTCGGTCGTATCGAGAATGGACGAACGCGTCTCGATTCCCGCGTTGTTGATCATCACATCGACGCGCCCGAATTCGTTCACCGCGGCTGCGAATAACTCCCGCAGATCTGCCAACTGACTTACGTCTGCTTTCACTCCGATGGCTCGCTGACCGAGCTCCGCAATTTGTTGCTGCAGCGCGTTCGTTGCCTCGGGATGGCTCACGTAGTCGATCACAAGGTGAGCGCCTTCGCGCGCTAGCTCCAGCGCGATAGCTTTGCCGATACCGCTATTGCCACCGGTGACGACGGCGATTTTACCTTCAAGGTTCATGGTGAAAGGGTGAGTTATCCCCGTGCCAAAGCAGCACTAACACCGAGCCTCTCGCAACCAGGCTGCAGCTTTGCGGGCGAGTTCATCCGGGCTTTCTGCAATGTCGAGCGTCACTCCGCATTCGTCGAAAGCGAGAGGCTCAAGTGTCTCCAATTGCGAGCGAAGCAAAATCGATGGCATAAAGTGCCCGACGCGCCTGTGCAAACGTTGCGCCAGTAGTTCTTCCGAACCGTGCAGCAGGATGAAACGAACCGTCGGATCCGCGGCGGTCAGGATGTTGCGGTACGATCTTTTGAGCGCGCTACATGCTACGATGAGCGGGGTCGCGCGCGCTTCGGAAAGCTTTTGCCCGACGGCTCGCAGCCAAGGCACACGATCCACATCGTCGAGTGCAATTCCCGCTTCCATCTTCCGTCGGTTCGCGGACGGGTGAAGTGCATCCGCGTCGACGAACTCTCCGTGGATTTTTCTGGCCAGCAGTTCTCCCACCGTGCTCTTCCCGCAGCCGGAGACTCCCATTACCACGACATGCGCCGCTCTCATCAACGGCCAAGTTTATCGACGCCGTGCGAGATCGTCGACGCAGATGCGCAGTCGGCGCGGAACCGGGAGCGGATCCGACGGAGGCCAAGAATGGCTGCGGCTCGCCAGCGGCTTACTCGCGATTCTTTCATGCGCCGTATGACGAGAGACGACCAAATGCGAGATGGGATCGCCGCCAGCGGCATGACGGAGGTGATGCAGCGAAATATCACCACCCTACTCACGCGGAAGCAGGTCGAGAACAGGAACCAGCCGCTCCAGCTTCGCGTTGCTGATGTGATCACGCGATTCACCGGCAGCCTGACTTTTGTCTATATCCACCTCGTGCTGTTCGGCGCGTGGATCGTCAGCAACCTTCCCGGCACCCCGCTGCCGAAGTTCGACCCGACGTTCGTGGTGCTCGCGATGTTCGCGTCGGTCGAGGCCATTTTTCTGTCGACCTTCGTCCTGATCTCGCAAAACCGGATGGCGGCGCAGGCTGACAAACGCGCCGACCTTGATCTGCAGGTAAGCCTGCTCGCGGAGCACGAGGTGACGCGGCTGGTCACCCTCGTAAAGCAAATCGCGCAGAAACTCGAGATCGAGGAATCCGACAACCCCGAGCTCAACGAGCTGGAGAAAGACGTCAAACCAGAGAACGTCCTCGACGCAATCGAAGAACATCAGCGGCGCATTGGGGCGTAGTGGAACTCTCGCGCACCCGGAGGCGGCGCTAGATTCTGGCATGAGCATCCGCAGCGACAACGTCAGCTTTTGGGAACCACGGTACGCCGCTGGCGAAACACCGTGGGATTTCGGCGGCGTGCCGATGGCGCTGGCGAGATGGGTGCGGACCGAATCTTCCACAGGTCGCGTCCTCATTCCGGGCTGTGGCCCAGGGCACGAAGTGCGGGCGTTTCACGACGCCGGCTGGGATGTAACTGCGATTGATTACGCGCCAGCGGCGGTCGAGCAGGCGAAGGCGGCGCTCGGAGAACTCGGCCGCAAGGTCTTGCTGGCAGACTTCTTCCGCGACGAGTTCGGACGCGGGTTCGACGTGATCTATGAGCGAACATTTCTCTGCTCGATGCCGCGCGACCGCTGGCCTGATTACGTTACGCGAACGGCGGAGCTGCTCCGAGGCGGCGCGCGCCTGATCGGCCACTTCTTCTTGGGCGAAAATGATGACCCGCCGCCCTACCCGTTGACGGAGCAAATGCAGCACACGCTCTTCTCGCCAGCATTCGCGCAACTGCAAAATGAGCCCGCGGTCGACTCGCTACCGATGTTCTCTGGTCAGGAACGGTGGCAGATCTGGCAGAAGAAAGCGGTCCGCGCTTAATCCGCACGCGGTTATAGGTCGATCGTTTCGCCGATTGCGGGAAGCAGCAACTCCTTGCCCGCAGCTTCCGCGCTCTTCATCGCCGCCGCGCGGTCCAGCTTGATCGGCGGGAACGTGTTGTAGTGCACGCCTACGATCTTCCGCACGCCGACAAACTCGGCGGCGCGGAGAGCGTCGCCGACACCCATCGTGAAATGATCGCCAATCGGAAACACCGCGAACTGCAGCGCAGCGTCATCGGCAATGAGCTTCATATCGAGCGTCAGCGCAGTATCGCCCGAGTAGTAGAAGTTCCCCTCACCCGTCTCGACGACGAACCCGCAGGGATTGCCACCGTAAGATCCGTCCGGCATCGAGCTGCTATGAACCGCGGTCGTTAACTTCACCCGCCCGAAGTCCGTGGCAGCGGCGCCGCCATGGTTCATCGCCTGCACATTTTTCAAACCCTTCGCCTGAAACCAGCTGCCGGCTTCGTAGGGCGCGATGACAGCCGCGCCGGTGCGTTGCGCGATTGCGAGCAGATCAGCGACATGGTCACCATGACCGTGCGATAGGAGAATGTAATCCGCCGCGATCTGCCCGACGTCGATATGCTGCGCGAGCGGATTAGGCGTGATAAAAGGATCGAAAAGCAGAGTCTTGCCCGCGAGTTGCACAGCGAAGCAGGCGTGGCCGAAGTAGGTAAGCTTCATGTGCTAATATGCAGCAGAGAGCCCCGCCGCGCACCAAAACGGAACGCGCCGGCGATCCGGCCGAAATACGCTGCCCCGCATGCGCAACGCCACCGGCATTGTAGGGTTGAATACGTCCTTTCCACCTGCGGTTTGACCCTCGCATGAACAAAGCTTTCGCCATCATTCTTTCTCTTGCCGCTGCCGTCGGTGCTCGCGCGCAAAATATAAGCGCGGGCGCCAGCCTGCCGGAAAATCTTGGGCTCGGATTAAGCCAACTCGTTGAGCTGCAACAACAGGACGCCGGTCAGGTGGGCGATCGCATGCGTTCATCCCCTTCCATCACGAGCGATGAAAGCGGTCGAGTCATCGTAAACATCTATCTCGACGGGCGCCTCCCGCTTGCGGAGATAAGCGGCAAATTAACCCAGCTCGGGATAACAATCGTCGCTGTCGACGCAAGCTGGCGCGCTGGAGCAATCTCGGCGGCCCTGCCGCTGTCGCAGGCTCAGGCCGTCGCGCAGCTCGCAGGAATTCAGAGCGTCGTGCTCGCTCACCGGCCGATCCGACATGTCGGAGCTGTCACTGCACAGAGCAGCATCGTGGAGCGCGCGGGCGAGGTAAATACTCCCGGTGTCATGAGTGCGTCCGGCTTTCTCGGGCGAGGCATTAGCGTCGGTATCGTTTCGGATTCCTTCGACACCGCTGCAGGTGTGCCTCGCGCAGTTGCGGGCGTCGCGTCCGGGGATCTGCCCGGCGATGGTAATCCCGACGGCTACTCGGAGCCGGTGGTAGTCCTAGCCGACGACACCAGTTCGACTCCATCGGACGAAGGCCGCGCGATGGCAGAAATTGTGCACGACATCGCGCCCGCGGCGAAAATTGCGTTCTCTGCCGCACGCCAGACCCAGGTCGCAATGGCCGCGAGCATTCGCAATCTCCGCACCAACCCGCGTGCGCTTTGCGACATCATCGTCGATGACATCTCATTCCCGGACGAACCATTCTTCTCCGATGGGATGATTGCGCAGGCGCTCGAGGATGTTGTGACCAGTAGCTCGCTGCCCGGCAAGAAGGTGTCTTATTTCTCCGCCAGTGGGAATAACATTGGCGGGTATGCTGCCGACGCGAACATCATCTCCGTGGCGAATGGCCAGGCGCATCGTGGGAATCTTAGCCTGAGTCAGGTGCCGGCCGGGCTATACGCAGGTGGGTTTCACAATTTCGGCTCCAACTCCGATCCGGTGATCGGAATAACCGTCAAGACAGGTGCAGATAAGAGTCACACGATCGCGTTTCAGTGGGACGATCCATTTAATACCGGGAACGTTACCACTGATTACAACCTTCTCGTGTTCGACGCGACGGGGCGGTATCTCCCTGCAGTGAGCGGCACTGACAACAACCAGGCAACCGGACATCCGGTCGAGATTGTCGACCTGGCAGCTAACACCACCTATCAGTTTGTCATCGCTCTTCGCACTGCTTCCGCGACGGCGCGGCACTTACGCCTGATCAACACTGACGGAAGCGATCTTACCGGCAGTTACCTTTCGCCTGATACGATCACGCTCTACGGGCACGCGGCAGCCGTCCACGCTAACTCTGTCGCCGCCTACACCTACAACAACAATCCCAACATCGTAGGGAGCTACAATCCAGATAAGACTAACCCTCCGCCCGGTCCGTACGAACCCGCCGTGGAAGGTTTCAACGCGCGCGGCGGCGATATCCTGTTCTACTTCAATGCACAGGGGCAACGGCTCGGGACGCCGGAGTTCCGGCGAAAGCCTGACTTTGCCGCTGCCGATGGTGTCGATACCTCGTTTTTTCCCAAGGGAACCGACGCAGACTTCGACAAGGACGGCTACCCGAACTTCTTCGGGACGAGCGCGGCGGCGCCTAACGCAGCCGCCTTCGCAGCCCTGCTGCTCGAAGCAGCAGGTGGCCCGACGTCCCTCTCCGCAGCTCAAGTGACCGATATCCTGCAACAGTCCGCCAGCGCTCATGATGTGGACCCTAACTTCTCCGTAGCTAGCGCCAAGAACGGTAACGCGTCGGTAACCTTAACTGCGTCCGGCGACGATAGTAATCAGAGCGCAACAAGCCCGACGTTCTTCACCGCCACCTTCGCCGGACAGACCAGCGACAGCCTCGCTTCGCTCGTGATCGACCTAACGAATACTAACCTGGTGTTCGATCCAAGGACCGAGCTCGGCTATCCGTTCACCGTCGGACAAAACACAAGTAATACCCCGGTTTCTGCGAGCCTCTCCTCCGATCTGCGGATCCTTACCCTCACTTTCGGCAGCGGCTTAATCGCTGGAGACTCCATCTCGTTCGGGATTGATCGTGATCTGGTCGGCATCAACGCTGGCGGTAATTCCGCCGACCTTCTCGGCGGCGCGCTCATCACCGGCATGACACACGAGGGCCAGACGCTTTACGGCGCGTTCGCGAACCGGCTGGGGAGCGATTTCTCTCCCATCGAAGGATACGGATTGCTGGATGCGCGACGCGCGGTGGAAGCGATTGTCGGAAAGAGTGGTTCAGGCGATGGCGTGCCGCTAAACCTGTCGACTCGCGGTCGGGTCGGCACTGCCGATGAAGTGCTCATCGGCGGGATTATTGTGAACGGCAACGCGCCAAAGAAGCTCATTTTGCGCGCGATGGGACCTTCGCTTCCTGTGGAAGGCGCGCTCGGCGATCCATCGCTTGAGCTATACGATTCGAACGGGCAGAAGCTGGCCAGCGACGACAACTGGGAGGACGACCCCAATCAGGCCGCTCAAATCCGAGCAACCGGGATCGCTCCCGGCGATCGACGGGAAAGTGCGCTTGTCGAAACACTCGCCCCGAGCGCGTACACAGCAGTCGTTCGGGGTGCGCAAGCCAGCTCCGGAATCGCGCTGGTGGAAGCGTATGACCTCGATCCGCAGCCTGCTTCATCGCACCTTGCGAACATCGCGACACGCGGCAGCGTTCAAGCCGGCGACAATGCGCTAATCGGCGGCTTCATCCTCAGTGCGCCGTCGCGCGTCGTCGTCAGGGCAATCGGACCGTCGCTCGCCACGTCAGGCGTTGCCGGCTCGCTTTCGGATCCAACACTGGAGCTCCGCGACAGCCAGGGCAGCGTGGTGATGGCTAATGATAACTGGCAGCAGAATGCCTTCCAAGCCATGCAGTTGCAGACGCTAGGAATCGCACCCTCCGACCCGCTGGAGAGCGCGATGATTCTCTCTCTGAGCGGTGGGCCCTACACACCCATCGTGCGCGGCTCTCACGGGGCCACCGGCATCGGGCTGGTCGAGGTTTACGACCTTCAGTAAGGTCTCGTCAGTCGCGCGGCGAAGAGGCTAGTGCACTGCAATCGGTCCGACTGGCTTCCGGACCTTCTTGAACAGCAACACGAGCGGCGCAGCGAGCGCGCAAGTAATCGCGAAGAATTGAAAATTGTGCACATAGCTAAGCAGAGCGGCTTGCTGTTGAAGCGTCCCATAAAGCAGTCGCGGCGCCTGCTGCATCCCCTCCCAGCTACCCGCGTGTTGCGCCAAGCCTGCCTGTGCCGCGGCCAGACGTTGCTGCATCACTGGATTGAACTTCGACAGACGCGATGAGAGCACCGCCTGGTTCGTCTGCGCCGTTCGCGCCACGAGAGTAGTGATCATCGCGATCGGGAGGTTAATGTAGAAGATCCAGCGCCAGGAATAGTTGTCGGTGATCCAGCCGCCGAGCGTGGGCCCAAGGATCGGAGCTACCACCACACCCATCGCGAACACCGCCATTGCCGCGCCGCGTCTCTTCGGCGGGAAACTCTCGAGTAACACGGCCTGCGAGATCGGCTGCAGCGCGCCACCGCTGGCACCCTGCAGGACGCGCGCGATGATTAGGAATCCAAGGCTGTGCGCGATGCCACAAAGCGCGGAAGCCAAGGTGAAAAGCACGATGCAGCTCGCAAGGAATCGCTTCCGGCCGAAGAGCTGACCGAGCCAGTTGGTGGCCGGCAGGATGATCGCGTTCGCAACGAGGTAGCTGGTTAGGACCCACGTCGCCTCATCCGTTGTGCCGACAGGTTCCCGGCGATGTGCGGCAGTCAGACGTTCGCGACTGAGGTGTCGAGCACCTCCATGAAAGTCGCCAACATCACGGCCGCGGCGATCAGCCACGGGTTATGAGTCGGCGACCATTGCGGTTGCGCCGTAGCTTGCGCGGGCGAAGCCATCCTGCTAAGCGCGTCGCCGCACTCTCCCGAACCAGAGCGCAGCTGCAATGGTAACCGCAAGGCATGCGATCAATGCGATCACCCCGACGGTTAACGCAACACGGAATCCGCCTCCGATCTCCACATCCGGCACGGCTGACATCCCCGGCCCCAGCACGCGCTGCACGTCTGGCTGTTCATCGAACTCGATCTTAACCGGCACGCGCTGCACGACCTTCACGTCGTTACCGGTGGCGTTTTCGGGTGGGAGCAAACTGAACCGCGCACCACTGCCTGCCTGGATACTGTCGACGTGCCCGGGCAACTCGCGGTCGGGGTAAGCGTCGACCGCGATCTTAACCGCCTGACCTGGACGGACGTTCTGCAACTGCGTCTCCCTGAAGTTCGCCGTCACCCACATTTCCGGTGTGACGAGCGCGAGAAGATTCTGCCCGACTTGCACGTAAGCGCCTGACTCGACTGCCTTGGTGGTAATCCGCCCGTCCTCCGGCGCGGTCATCTTCCCATAGGAGAGCTGCAATTCCGCCTGGTGCGCGGCGGCTTCTGCTTCCGCCACTTCGGCTTTTGCGGCATCGACTTGCGTGTGGGACGCCTCTCCCTGTTTCTCTGCTTCCTTCATGAACGCTTCGGCGGCTTCCATCTGTTCGCGCTTCGAATCCAGCGTCTCCTGTGAGGCTGCCGGGTCGATCGACGAGTGCTCGTAATCCTGACGTGAGATCGCGCCGGTGTTGATGAGCTGTGCGTTGCGTTGGAGATCGCCGGTTTGTTTCTTCACCTCCGCCGCGGCCGCAGTCGTATTCGCGCCGGCCGCTTCGTAGCCGGATGTAGCGTGTTTAAATGCGCGTCAGCCTGCTCGGCTCCGCTCTCGGCGCTGCGCTCCTTCGCTCGCGCGACGTCGACAGCGGCTCGCTTCTGCGCGACCAACGCTTCCGCGTCCGCGGGATCGATATCGATCAACGGGTCGCCTTTTTTGACGGCCTGATTGTCCTGCACGTGAATTGCGGTGACGCGACCGGGAATTTTCGGAGCAACTGCGATGATCCGGGCATCAATGAAGGCGTCGTCGGTCGACTCATGCGTGAAGGAATGAAACGCGCTGAGTGCGCCGAATATAATCGCGCCGATCACGACCGCCGCGGCCCAAAGATCACCAGGGGACGGTGGAAGAATGCTGGCTTCGCGATTGGCTCGAGTGCCGCTGGTGGCGCGATTTCCCGTTGTGGGCGCGCGATACTGCTGCGCGGCTTCTCTGTCATTCCGATAACACTCATTTTTTTGTCCCTTCGGTTTCGCTCCGCCGCAACAGGCCGGCTGCGCAGAATCCGATCATCCTCCGCAGAACCCCATGCGCGCTACTGACGCGACAACGCCCGCCAGATGAGAGCTCAAGCACGTTCGAATGCCCCATCGTGTGCAGGAAGACGCCTTGCGCGAAATGCAGACGCCAATGAACTTCATCACTAGAGAGAAACGGCAGCGCGCGCCGGGATAGCTGAGCGAAAAGGCCGATTTTTCTCGGCGAATTCCTCCTGAATCAGCGGTTTCAGCAGTGCACCCGGTTCCGCGAGCGTCTGCGCCATTAGTTGGACCCACGAACGCGCGCTCTTCGAACCACTGGCGAGCTGCTCAACCGGCGGGCGGAAGAGCGCCTCGAGAATTTTTTCTACGGCCAGCGGCCTGCCGTCCGCCGCCGCTTCGAACCGCGACAGCAGCGCAAGACGTTGCTCGTTGAACGGGTGAACGCGGCGCTGCAGTACCGCTAGCACGCGCGCGTCCTTCGAAGCAAAGTGGTAATTGACCGCGCCGAGATTCGCACCGGCTTCGCTGGTGATCGCTCGCAGCGACGTCGCATTGAAGCCACGGCTGGCGAATAAGCGCTCCGCCGCGTCGACGATCGCGAGCTTGGTCTGCCCAGCTGCATGCGCCGTCTTCACCTCCGACACTAATTCGAACGTTCGTATGACTCAATGCGCGAAAGCCTCCTTTATGATTGACGCACGTCCGCTGCCATCATCGACTCAGCGCTCCCATGAAAGCGCAACATGTCGTCTCCTTTCTCCTCGCTAGCTGGCTCAATCTAAACGTCGCCCTCGCTGCCCCTGAGGCATCTCCGGCGGCGGCGGAAGTGACCTCCAAACCTGCTGCCGCTGCCGCGGCCGTTCCGGCAGCACCGGATGCGGCAGAGTTAACGAAACTGCTGAACGATTTCCTCGCCGGAGCATCGCGCAATGACGTTGCGATGCATGATCGCTTCTGGGCGGACGACCTGATCTACACCGGCTCGTCCGGGCGCCGGATCGGCAAAGCCGATCTCATGCGCGATGTCCGCGAAGAGGCGGCGGCTCCAGAAAAGCCGAAGCAGGAGGCAGAGGTGGCGACCTACTCAGCCGAAGACATTCGCATCCAACAATACGGGGCGACCGCAATTGTTGCTTTTCGTCTCGTCGGCAGCACGAAAAAGGGTGAGAAAACGGAGGTGGCGAACTACCTCAACACAGGCACTTTTCTGAAGCGCGACGATCAGTGGCGCGCCGTCAGCTGGCAGGCGACAAAGATGCCTGCGCCCGAGCCGATGAAATAAGCGACGGGGTTCGGCACTCGTCACGCTGCTCGGGCAGCATTGATAAAACGCCTCAGCGCCGCGTGATCCTTGCGCCCGGGCGAGCTCTCGACCCCCGTCGTCACGTCAACGCCGAATGGCCGCACCAGCCGAATTGCATCCGCGACATTCTCTGGCGTCAGACCGCCAGCTAGAATTGCGCGAACCTCGGGATGCTCCCGGACGAACTGTTGAGCTATTTCCCACGGAAATGTCTTTCCAGTGCCGCCGAACGCTCCCGCCGCGCTCGAGTCCATCACGATTGTTTTCGTTGCGTAAAGCTGCGCTCCAGTGAGCGATTGCGCACCCGTGACAGGAAGCGCTTTTCCAAACCGTACGCGAGCTCGCGCCACGGCGGCGCAGAATTCAGGTGTCTCCTCCCCGTGCAATTGCAGTGCGTCGATAAACGGCAACTGCGCGATCGCCAGCGCCTCGTCGAGCGGCGCATTTACAAGCACCGCGACTTTTATCAACGGCGCGGGCAGGCGGCGGAGCCAGGACTCCGCCTCCTGCACATCCAAGTAGCGCTTACTCCCGCGGAAACAGTTGAGACCAATCGCATCCGCGCCGGCGCCGAGCGCAGCCTGTGCATCGTCATTGTTCGTGACGCCGCAGATCTTGACGCGCAACGCACCGGAGGTGGTCCGTTCGCCTAGCATGTCAGTCGTTAGCGTTGTTCGTCTGAGTCGATCACGCGGCCGCGGACGCGCTTGATCTGCGTGTGATGCGTCAGGACATGCACGCGGCCGTCACTTCCGCGGAAGAATGCGCTTAACGTCCAGCTGATCACCCCGATTACGATCGCACCCCAGAACGCGCTGCTGAAGCTGTCGACGTGGAAACCCGGTACGAAACTCGGGACCCAGAGCAGCATCAACCCGTTCACCACTAAGATGAACAAGCCGAGGGTGAGAAGAATCAAAGGCGCGCCGAGCAGCAGGAGAACGGGCCGGACAAAAGCGTTTAGAATGCCGAGCAACAAGGCCGCGCCGACGGCGCTGCCGATTGTGTCGCGACGGATCCCAGGGATCAGCTCGGACGCAATAATGACGGAGACACTGGTCACCGCCCATCGAAAGATGAAATGTCGCACAAACAACCGTATCGGATTCGCCAGCGGACACGCAACCGGTTTGCGAAATCGCTTGCAAAGAAACGGCAAGGAAGTGAACGGTTCGATAACTTTATCCACCGTGCCAAAGACCCCGAAAAAACAAACATCGAAGCCCGCCGAAACGCCTGTTCCAGAGGCAGCAAATTCGACCCCCCTTAAGAAGCCCGCCGCCGTCAAAAAGGCGCCCGCCGCAAAGCGCCCCACGGCCTCATCCAAGTCCGCTGGAACAAATACCGGCGCGAAGAAAAACTCGTCCGGTGGAGAATCAAAACCCGCGAGGAAACAACGTGCCAAGTCGACGAGTGCTTCTGCCGCAGCGACTGAGCCCTCCGACTCCGAGATTCAGCTCCGCGCTTATTTCCTGGCGGAGAAACGGCTCAAGCATGGGTTCGCTGGCGACTCCGCGCACGACTGGCTGGAGGCGAAACGGCAACTGGTGGAAGAAGCGGCGCAGCCGCAGCGCTAACCCTCAGCGGCGACGCGCAACTGACCTGCCGTCCCGAACCTATGGATCAGCTTCTTGCAGATCTGGCAGACGCTTTGCGCGAACGCCTCGCGATTATCGGCGACGAAACGAGCCGACGCGATCCGGAGGTCCACACCGAACGTCTACGCCGCGCATCAGAGCGGCTCGAGACGCTGGAACGCGAGCTGCCGACCCAAATCGATCCGCAGCTGCGGCATTTCCTGCAGCGTCGCAGCTACAGCAAGGCACTCAACTACATCGAATCGCTTGCGCGAAACATCTAACTTCGGCGCAGTTGCCGACGGATTAGCGCGAGTATAGCTCGACGATCAACTGCTCGTTAACCATCGGCTGCATTTCGTCGCGAGCAGGAATGCGCGCGACTTTGCCGCTCATCGCGTCGCGATTCGCAACCAGCCAATCCGGCACCGGCGCGATCTGCGTGAGCTCCAGATTTCGCACCGCGAGTTGTCGCGACTTCGGACGATCCTTAATCATCACTTCGTCGCCCGCTTTCACGTTATAGGAAGCGATGTTAACGCCGCGACCATTCACGAGCACGTGACCATGGGAGACGAGCTGACGTGCACCACTGCGGGTGTTGGCGAGGCCAAGACGGAAAACAACGTTGTCGAGCCGAGTCTCCAGGAGTTGCAAGAGCGTCTCGCCCGTGACGCCACGGCGGCGTAGCGCCGTTTGAAAAATGCGACGGAATTGTTTCTCAAGAATGCCGTATTGATACCGAAGCTTCTGCTTCTCGCCGAGGGCGACCGCGTAGTCCGATTGCTTGCGGCGCGAACCTTTCGGTCCGTGCATGCCCGGCGGATAATTTTTCCGCTCGAGAGATTTCGATGGTCCAAAGAGCGGCACGCCATAGCGCCGCGCGACTTTGGTTTTAGGTCCTGTGTATCTGCCCATGAAAGTAAAGAATCGCTAGTTGAGAATGGAGGACCCGATCAAACGCGGCGCTGCTTCGGCGGACGGCAGCCGTTGTGCGGAACAGGCGTGACGTCGCGGATAACCGTAAGATCGAGGCCGATCGCTTGGAGTGCGCGCACCGCTGATTCACGTCCCGCACCTGGCCCGCGCACGAGGACTTCCACTTCCTTCAGGCCGTGTCCCATCGCCTGACGGGATGCATCCTGCGCAACCATCTGCGCAGCGTAAGCGGTGCTCTTGCGTGAGCCCTTGAAGCCGACTTTACCGGCGCTCGACCAGCCGATCACATTTCCGTTCAGGTCCGTGATCGTGACGTTCGTGTTGTTGAAAGTAGAAAGTACGTGAGCAACGCCGGAGTGGACGTTCTTGCTCCCCTTAGCCTTGATGATCTTAGGCTTTTCGACGTCGTTCGGGTCGAGCGAAAGGTTCTCGACTTTCGGAGGCTCAGGAGCGGCGGCTTCTTTCTTCGCCTTCGCTGTTTTCTTAGCCGGCTTTGCGGCAGGAGCAGCAGCCGCGGCCGGATCGGCGGGAGCGGCTGGCGCTGCATTTGGAGCAGCGGCTGATTCCGGGCCGGCCGGAGCAGCGATTGGAGCCGGAGGCGCATCGCCAGCGGGAGCGGAGCTGCCACCTTGCGGCGCGTCGGCTTTCGCTTTGGGTTTCTTCGGCGCAGGCGTAGCGGCAGGCGCTTCGTCGGCGGGTTTATTTTCTTCTGAATCAGCCATCTCGATTTTCTAGCGTTAAGCTTTACTTGCCCGCTTTGGCGTCTTTGTTCCGGATCACACCGACAGTCTTACGAGGGCCTTTGCGCGTGCGTGCGTTCGTGGAGGTTCTCTGACCGCGCACTGGCAGCCCGCGGCGATGACGAATACCGCGGTAGCAGTTGATCGCCTGAAGACGCTTGAGGTTTCCCTGCAACTCACGACGAAGATCGCCCTCGATCAGATGTTTGTTCCCGGTGATGGCGTGAATGATGTCGTTCAGCTGTTGCGGGCTCAACTCACGCGCACGGATGCTCGGGTCGATGTTCGTCTGCTCGAGGATCTTTCTCGCAGTCGTCGGCCCAATGCCATAAATGTAGGTGAGAGACGCTTCGATGCGCTTCTCCGACGGGATTTCTACTCCAAGTAAACGTGGCATAAATTAGTTGGTTAGCCCTGGCGCTGTTTATGGCGCGGGTTCTTGCAGATCACGCGCACAACGTTCTTGCGCTTCACGATCTTGCACGCTTCACAAAGTCTCTTTACTGAGGGTC
>JBHENE010000119.1:0-25245 GCA_046262215.1 Chthoniobacterales bacterium
CCGAGGAACACGTAATCTTCGTGCTCGCCGTATTCGACCATGCCCATCTTCTCGCTCATGCCCCACTCGCAGACCATTCGACGCGCCATCGATGTCGCCATCTTGATGTCGCCGCGGGCGCCGTTCGTCACATCGCCGAACACGATTTCTTCTGCTACGCGTCCGCCCATGCTGACGGCGAGACTCGCGAGCAGCTCATTTTTGCGGTTCGTGTATTTGTCCTCTTCGGGGAGCCACATCGTCGAACCGAGAGACGGTCCGCGCGGGATGATCGTGACCTTGTGCAGCGGTTCGGTGTGTTCGAGCAGCTCGAGAATCAGCGCGTGACCCGCTTCGTGATACGCGGTGTTCGTCTTCTCCTTCTCGCTGAGCGCGAGGCTGCGGCGTTCTTTGCCCCAGCGCACTTTATCACGCGACTCTTCGAGCTCCTTCAACGTGATGCCTTTGAGCCCACGTCGGGCTGCGAGGAGCGCGGCCTCGTTGATGACGTTCGCGAGCTCCGCGCCGGAGTAGCCGGGCGTGCCGCGTGCGACCACCTGGAGATCAACGCCTTCGGCTAGTTTTACCTTCTTGGAGTGAACCCGGAGGATTTCCTCGCGGCCTTTCACATCCGGCAGGTTAACAGTGATCTGACGATCGAAACGGCCCGGACGCAGCAGCGCGGGATCGAGCACATCGGGCCGGTTCGTTGCCGCGATAATGATAACGCCTTCCTGCGTGTCGAAACCATCCATCTCAACGAGAAGCGCATTCAGCGTCTGCTCGCGCTCGTCGTGTCCGCCGCCGACCCCGTGTCCGCGATGCCGACCAACCGCGTCAATTTCATCGATGAAGATGATGCAAGGCGCGCTCTTCTTGCCCTGCTCGAACATGTCACGCACGCGGCTGGCGCCGACGCCGACGAACATTTCCACGAAGTCTGAGCCGCTGATCGAGAAGAACGGCACGTCCGCTTCACCGGCGATCGCGCGAGCCAGCAGCGTTTTACCGGTTCCGGGAGGGCCAACGAGGAGCACGCCTTTGGGGATACGACCACCGAGCTTCTGGAACTTTTTCGGGTCCCGCAGGAACTCGACGATCTCAGTGACTTCGTCCTTCGCCTCTTCCACGCCGGCGACATCTTTGAACGTGATCTTGTTCTTATCGCGCGCGAGCATCCGCGCCTTCGATTTGCCAAAGTTCAGCGCGCCCTTGCCCGCCATCCGGATCTGTTGACGGAAGAGGAAGTAGAGAACGAGCAGGAACAACGCGATCGGCAGGAATCCGATCAGCGTCTGCGCCATCAGATTGGAATCCATCTTGATCGCCGGCTGAATGCCTGCGGCCGCGAGCCGCGCCTGGAGATCGCTGTTGTAGTTCAGGAAAACCGTCGTGCGAAACGGCACCTGCTGCGATTGCGCGGGGCCGACGCCTTGCTTGATGTAGTAGCCACGTAACGTCTGCGTCGGCCGACCTTCCTCCACGACGAGCTGAAGCGGGAAGTTTTTGTCGGTCGCGATCTGCTTGTTGTCGAGCAGCTCGAGGAAGCGGTTGTAGGGGACGTCCTCGACGTTCGCGTAGGCGCCACCGCGGAAGAGAACCGCGAGCGCAATCAACGTGAACGCGATGGCGATCAGGACGACGCCGCGCCAGTTAAAGCTCGGCTCGTTCCCGCCGGATTGTTTGTCCTTCTTGGAGTTGCGATCAGATTGCGACATAGCAGGGATTTGCCCAGCAGAGGGCGTGAAAAGGTTAACACCAAGAACTTGTCATTGCAAAAGAGCAGGAGGCGCGCCGCAGGGCTCCGCGGGCATTGCGCGGAGGGTCCGAAAGAATTAACTTAGGCGCCGCTCAGCCATGCCGGAACCCGCTCCTCCCACCACTCCAGCGCCTAGTTTCGCCGACCGCATTGATCGCGCGGTGCAGCGGATGACGCCGTTTGCGTACCGGATGCAACGGAAGAGCCGTCGCTGGATGCGGCGCGCCATGCGCAAGCCGCGAAGCGTGGCGGAGGGGCCGAACCTGTTGCCATTGCTGATTCAGGTGCTGGCGAGTTTCTCGAAAGCCGATGGCGTGCTGCTGGAGGAGGAGATCGATTCCAGCCTCGGTTTCCTGCGTTACGACTACCCAGAAGCGGTTTACTCCGAGCTCCGGCAGCTATTCCGCCAAGCGCTTTATGAGCAGCAGGATCTCTCGATCATGGCGCAAAAGCTTTCCGCGTCGCTCAGCGCCGACCGCAAGATCATGCTCGGCGTGCAGCTCTACGATCTGATCTCGCAAGCCGGGCTGAAGCAGGAGCAGGTGGTCGCGTTCTACTCGTTCATGTCGCAGCTCGGGATGGCGGCTCAGGCGATCGATATTGTTTATCAGCTGAACGCTTCGGAAGATTCCGACCCTTCGATTTACCAGCGCGGCGCGTCGCCTCTCGAGTCGCTCTCGTTCGGACCGAACGGATCATCGGACGTGCTGCTGAAGAGCATCCCGGCGAATGAGCGGCTGCTCGCGTTCCGTTACCACGAGCTGATCCTGCTGAAGAACTACAGCGCGCAATCGGTCTCAGTACGAGGACGGCCGCTCGTACGCGGTGGATTTTGCCGCATCTACCCTGGGCAGCGCATCCTGATCGGCGATCAGGTTCTCACGTATCAGGAGCTCGCTGCGTACTTCAACGCGAAGAAGAATGTCTCGCTGCCGCAGATCTATGTGCGCGTGCCGAAGGACGGAGACGAAGTGCAGCTGGAACGCGCGAAATCACGCGAAAGCTCACTCGAGATCACGTTCGGACTGAAGGTGCGCATCAAAGCGCTCCGCGACGTCGACGCGGTCATCAACGGTGTGAAGTTGAAAGCGGGAAAGCAGGTCGAGGCGACGTTGCAGGACCGGATCGTATTC
This sequence comes from Chthoniobacterales bacterium, assembly GCA_046262215.1. Taxonomy (GTDB): domain Bacteria; phylum Verrucomicrobiota; class Verrucomicrobiia; order Chthoniobacterales; family UBA10450; genus JACCTI01. The sequence goes on from JBHENE010000119.1 coordinate 2,872, forward strand.
CACAACGACAGCGAGATGGATCTGCTGGATCTGCGCCGGCGCGCGCGTGCGATGGGTGGGCGCTTCCAGCTCAAGGCGTCGAAGTCGGAATACTTGGTGTCAAACAATCCGAGCCTTCTCGAAGCGGACGACATTCTGCTCTCGCCCGGGACAAGTGGTGACGTTCTTCTGAAGATTTTTTGCGACTACGACGAGCGCGTCGGGACGCTGGAAGTGATCGAAGCCGATCGCCCGATCATGGTCGGTGAAACGGCAGTGCGCGGGACCGCGCGCCTAAAGGACGGCGACACCATCCGCATCGATGTCGGGCAATTCCTTCGCTGCAACTTCTCCGAACGCATCATCGAAGAGGAGCGGAACATTATCCGCAGTCTCGAGGTCGTTGACCTCAACCATAAGTTCAGCAACTCCGACGTCGCGCTGGACGGCATTTCATTCACCGTGAATCGCGGCGAGCTCGTCTGCGTAATGGGCGCCAGCGGTTCGGGGAAAAGTACATTGTTGAAGGTCCTCGGCGGCCAGATTCAACCAAGTCGTGGCGAGGTTTTGCTGAATGATCAATCGCTCTTCGACCATCTCCACGACCTGAAACGGTACGTCAGTTACATCCCGCAGGAGGACGCGTTTGATGAGAACCTCACGATCGGTGAGAACCTGCAGTTCGCCGCGGCTGTGCGGTCGCCGCATCTCTCTCCGCGCGATCGCGCCCGCCGGCTCGAGAGCAAACTAGTCGAGCTCGGATTAAGCGAGCGGCGCGACAGCGTCGTCGGGAGCCCGGTGAAGAAAACGCTCAGCGGCGGCGAACGGAAACGCCTCAACATCGGCCTCGACATGATCGGGAACGCCGACGTTTACCTGTTTGACGAACCGACGTCCGGGTTGTCGTCAAAAGACTCCGAGCACGTCATCGAGATCATCCGCGGGATGGCGCACAACAAGATCATCGTCGTCACGATCCATCAGCCGAGCTCGAAGCTTTTTCAGATGTTTCACAAGGCGATCCTGTTCGACAAGGGCGGCCGGCTCGTCTTCTTCGGCACCCCGAGCGACATGTTGCGCTACTTCGCTGAAGCGGAGCATCAGCATCAATTCGGCGCGGATCTTGGCGCCTGCCCATCGTGCGGAACGACGCGGCCGGAATTTATCTTCGACGTGCTCGAGACGCCGCTGCGCGACATCAGTGGCGACGTTATCTACGAGGAGAACAATCGGGGTCAGCTCATCGCGGCGCGGCGTTACTCGCCGGAATTCTGGCGCGATAAATACGAGGCGTTCCGCCTGATCCAAGACGTGAAGCAGGTGTCGCTAAAACGCGATACCGCGCCTCCGCTGCCGACGACTGCGCCAGCCGAGCAGAAGCGCAATCCGATTCGCTGGCATGACGAATGGACGCAGCTCCGCACGCTCTTGAGCCGCGCGTTCATCAGCAAGCTGCGCAATCGCGGCAACCTTCGCATTACGATCGGCGCGGCGCCATTTCTGGCGCTGCTGGTGGCGACGCTGCTGCGTTATTCCGACAGCGGGCACTACGATTTCGCGTCGGCGTTCCACATCCCAATGTACCTGTTCCTTGGGTTGCTGGTGTCGATGTTTCTTTCGTTAACCAACAGCGTCGACGACATCGTGGCCGATCGACCTGTGCTGCAGCGCGAGCGCAATCTAAACATCCGGCTGAGCTACTACGTGGTGGCGAAGATCATGTCGCTGTCGGTCTTCGCGCTCGTCCAGTGCATGCTCTTCGTCTTAATCGGGAACTACATCCTCGAGGTGCGCGGCATGTTCTGGATTCACCTCGCGCTGATGTTCATGACGGCCGTTGGCAGCCTTGCGCTTGGCCTTGTTGTGTCGGCGATGGTGGCGGATGCGAAAAGCGCGGCGAACATCGTGCCGTTGATTCTGATTCCGCAGATTCTGATGAGCGGTGCGCTGCTGAAGTTTGAGGATATGAACCGCAACCTCGGCTTCGTTTATTCAATGTCGCGCTGGTTCAGCGAGCATCCCGACGAGGAGAAGAGCAAGAAGATGGATAGCAAGCTGCAGGTGCCGATCGTCTGCCAGTTAATCGGAATGCGCTGGTCGTACGAAGAGCTCGTCGTTGCGCAGGCGAAGTTGAATCCGCTAACGCAGCGACAGCAGCGCGTGCAACGCGAAATCGACAAGCTCGTCACAAGCAAAACTCACACGCCGGCCGAGACGCAGCGGTTGCAGGACCTGAAAGAGATTCTCGCGGTGTTGTCCGGATTGGAGGCACCGACGGCGAAGGAACTCGATCGATATTTGTCGCTCGTCGATGACGTGTTGAACAAAAAGCGCGTATTCGATCGCGCCGATTTCCAAGGCGCCAGCGGTGCGGTTACGGCAGAGCAGCTTTATGTAAACCAGAAGGTGTCGGACCTAATTTCGAACGCCGAGATGGAGCAAAACGATTACCGCCGAGGCGACAAACCGAATGTGTTTTTCGGCGAGCAGAAGCGCTACCTCGGCGTGAGCTTGAGCGTCTTTGCGTTCAATACTGCTGTGCTCATCGGATCGACGCTAGGCCTGCTCGGCCTGCTTCACTGGCTGTTGCGGCGGCAGCTCGAAGTGCGGCGCGGGTAATACTGCGCTGCACCGTCATTCCGAGCGAAGTCGAGGAACCTCGCGGAAGGTGCTCTGCGTTGGGCCACCTGGTCCGACTTCGCTCGGGATGACAGTGGCGGTCATCGCGTTTAGAACTCAAACGTGAGCAAGACCAAGCCAGCTAACAAACAAGCGCGTCTCATCGTGGCCGACAGCGAGCGCGACGCCGACATGCTGTACGCAACGCGGATGTTCGTCGGCGACCCGTTCATCTTCCTGGAGCAAAACGGCAAGCGCACGATCGTCCTGAGTGATCTGGAGATCGACCGCGGCCGCCGACAGGCGCAGGTCGACGAGATCGTGCCGCTGAGCGAGATCGAGCGCGAAGTGCAGGGCAGCAGCAACAAAGCGCCGACTTTTGGAAGGGTCGTCGCGCATTTTCTCGCGAAGCGCAGCGTTCGGTCCGCAATCGTTCCGGCAACGTTTCCACTCGCGTTGGCGGAAGAGTTAAGCGCCGCGAACATTCGCGTGCAGCCGACGAAGGAGAACATCTTCTTCCCAGAACGCGAGGCCAAGACCGCAGAGGAATTGAAGCTGATGCGTCGCGCGCTCTCTATCACCGAGAGCGGAATGGCGCGCGGCATGGAAGTGCTCGCAGCATCTACGGCGAGCAAAGGCAAGAAGCTCGAGTGGTCCGGTCGTGCGCTAACGTCCGAGATACTCCGAGCAGAAATCGATTCTGCGATCTTGCGCGCTGGCGGTCTGCCCGCGAACACGATTGTCGCTGGCGGCGATCAAGCGTGCGATCCGCATGAGCGTGGCTCGGGTCCGCTACGGGCGGATTCGTTGATCATCCTTGATATCTTCCCGCGCGACGCGAAGAGCGGTTACTTCGGCGACATGACGCGGACGGTGGTACGCGGCCGAGCAAGTGAAGAGCAACGGCGTCTGTGGGAAACCGTGCGTGAAGGACAGGAGATGGCATTGAAACGAATGAAGCCGGGCATCGATGGATGGACGGTGCACAACGCTATCAAACAGCTCTTCACGGAGCGCGGATTTCCGACTGAGGTGCGCGATGGGAGACAGGTTGGTTTTTTCCACGGCACGGGCCATGCGCTCGGTTTGGAGATTCACGAATTTCCGCGATTCCAGAAGACGATCTTCAAACCGGGCCAGGTGCTAACGGTGGAGCCAGGGCTTTATTATCCGGGGCTCGGTGGAGTGCGGATCGAAGACGTCGCTGTCGTGACGAAAACAGGTAACCGAATCCTGTCGCGTTTCGAAAAGCGACTGGAAATTTGACACCACACCCGTCATCCCGAGCGAAGTCGAGGGACCTCGCGGAATCCGCGTATTGTATAGCAACGGGGTTCCTCGACTTCGCTCGGAATGACGAATGAACAAAGATCGTTCTGCGCGGTCTAAATTACAGGTTTGAAAGGATAGATATGTACGCAACACATGGATTTGGGCTCGGTTCTAATTGGCTGCTGCTCGTCGGGCTACCACTTGTGATCGGTCTCTGGGCGCAGTTCCGCGTCTCGAGTGCGTTCAAGAAATGGGGCGCAGTTCGCGCGACCTCGAATGTAACCGGCGCCGAAGCGGCGCGGGAGATTTTGACTGCGGCGCAGATTCACGACGTCGACGTCGTCGAAACGAATGACTATCTCGGCGATCACTATGATCCGTCGAGCAAGCGTCTTTGCCTGTCGTCTAAGGTTTATCGTGAGCCGTCTGTTGCCTCGCTCGGCATCGCGGCGCACGAGAGCGGACATGCGATTCAACACGCGAAAGCTTACGCTCCCTTAAAATGGCGGATGACGATCGTACCAATTACGTCAATCGCATCGCGCATGCTGCCATTCGTGATCATCGGTGGATTGTTTTTCCGTATCACTGGGCTGATCACGCTCGGCATTTACTGCTACCTTGTGCTGCTCGCGTTCCAGCTCATCACTTTGCCCGTGGAATTTGATGCTTCACGGCGCGCGAAGATTATCCTTCAGCAGATGGGGATGGTGCAGCCCGGTGCTGAAGTCGCGGGCGTAAATCGCGTGCTGAATGCCGCCGCGCTCACCTACGTGGCCGCGTTTGTTGCGACGCTCGGGAACATTCTTTACCTGATGTCAGTCCGAGACCGGAGCTGACGCACGCCCATCGCTCCAAAAGTGAATCCGGCTGTTGCATTACCGCGTCCGCGGCGGTTCTCGGATTTGTTGTCGTCGGGTCTGAAGCCGCGTGTTAAGGCTAAACGCGACGTGACAGAGCAGCAGGCCCGATCCGACGAAGACCAGCAGCTCGTCGCGCGGACACAGGAAGGCGATGTCGCGGCGTTCGATCAGCTGGTCGTTAAGTACACGCCGCGCCTATACGGGCTCGTTTACAACATGACCTCGAACCACGAGGACACGAACGACCTGCTCCAGGACGTCTTCTCGAAAGCGTATAAATCGATCCGCGGGTTTCGCGGAAAGTCATCGTTCTACACGTGGATTCACTCGATCGCGGTGAATATGACGCTGAACTTCCTAAAGAAACGCGGCCGGCGTTTTAACCTCAGCCTCGATGATGTCGATTCGAGCGTACAGAACGACAAGGAGTTCCTCGAACTCACGCAATCAACGAGCCCAGTACGCGAAGCGGACCTGGCGGAGCTCCAGGTAAGATTGAACGAGGCCATGATGAAACTGTCTGATGAACACAGAGCTGTGGTCACGATGTTTCATATCCAAGGAATGCCCCACGCCGAGATCAGCAAAATCTTGCGGGTTTCCGAGGGGACGGTACGTTCCCGGCTCTTTTACGCGAACCGCCAACTACAGAACTATCTGGACGAGTTCCGGAAGAATCCCGTTTCTTAAATCACACTGCCGCATGGATAATTTCGACGACAAGGACATCGCCACTCTGCTCCGGCTGAAACGGCACGAGCAGCCGCCTCCAGGTTACTTCGATAATTTTCTGCACGAGTTCCATCGCCGCCAGCGCGCCGAACTTCTTCGTCAACCGCTCTGGCGCATCGCATTGCAGCGCGCGCAGGATTTCATGTTCCAGGTGAACGTGCCTTCGTTTGCGTCCTACCCTGTGGCCGCGGCCGCTGTCATCGTCTGTGCCGCCGTCTTCTCACTCAAAGTCTATCAGGCGCCTGAAGCGGCGAACTTCGCCACGATCACGGCACAGCAACCGGCCGCGCTCGCCGTGTCGTCGACGCGCGCGAACGCCTCCTGGAGCCTCACATCGAATCCAATCGCCGCGCATGACATTGGTTCGATGCCCGTTCGCACGAGCAGTTCCAACGTGCAGACTCACCGGCTGGCGGCGCCTCCGCGCTACGTGCTAGATAGCACTCCCGTGAGTTATGAGCCTGCGTCGTTCCGCTTCTAAACGCAACGCCTGCGCATCGCGCAGCCGTCGGCATGCGGTCGGAATCTTCGGCATCAGTGCGGCGCTTCTTTGCGTCGCGGCTGTTCCGGCCGTCCGCGCACAGCCGCAGTCGGCCAGCGAGATCAGCCGTGAAGTAAAGGAGGTCTTCAGCCGATGTGCAAAAGCGGTCGTGAAGATCCGCGCGACTGATCAGCACGGGAAGCTCGTCGGGACGGGATTCTTTATCGATCCAGCGGGCACGCTCTACACGTCATTCTCCGTTGGCGCCGACGCCGACAACTTCACCGTCGAGATTGACGGCAAAGAAGTGCCGGCGCGCCAGGTGCTCGCGGATCGGCGCAGCGGACTCGCAATGCTGAAGGTCGACGACATCACCACGCCTTCGATTCCGATCGGCAAGTCGGAGAAGCTCGAAGTCGCGATGCCGGTGCTCACGATCGGCTTCCCGCTTGATCTTGGGCAAACCCCGAGCTTCGGGATGATCGCTGGCTTCGATCGCAAATTTCTCGGCCGTTATTTCTCGACGACGCATTTGCGCGTGAACCTGCCAACACAGCGCGGTGAAGCCGGCGCGCCGCTCCTAAACTTCAAAGGTGAAGCTGTCGGGATTCTAGTCAGCAGCGTTGATAATGGTTCTGCTTGTTACGCCCTGCCGATCGACGCGGCGGAAAAGATCCACAGCGACTTCGTGCGGTTTGGTGAAGCACGGCACGGCTGGGTCGGCATCAACGTCGCCGAAGCGACTACCGCCGTCGAAGGATCGCGCGCTGAGTTCACCGACATCATGCCCGGAACGCCGGCGGCAGAGAGCGGCGCGAAGCCCGGCGACATCTTGCTGCAGGTCGGCAAGACTCCGGTGCACGAGCCCGAAGATGTGCTCGACGCATCCTTTTTCATTACCGCGGGCGACCGTGTTCCGATTGTCGTGATGCGCGGCAACGAAAAGCTAACACTCGAAGTGGAAGCGGATTTCCACCCCGCTGCGCAACGGCCGGCGTTCATCGCCTCACCGTTCTCGCCGCAAGCGGTGCCGCTCGGCCTCGATCGGACGCCTTAGTTGCCATCGAGCATCGCGCGAAATTCGGGTTCGCTGATCACGCGCACGCCGAGCTTCTGTGCCTTCTCAAGCTTGCTGCCCGCTTCTTCGCCAGCGAGCACGTAGCTCGTTTTTTTGCTGACGCTTCCGCTTACTTTTCCGCCGCGCGCGATGATCGTCTCCCCGATCTCCTCGCGCGGCCGGCTCAGCGTTCCTGTGATCACCCACGTGGAACCGGCGAACGCTGAAGCCGTGCTATCCCGCTCCGGCCGCGGTGTATCATCGACCAGACGCACGCCGGCGGCCGCAAAGCGCTGGAGCAACTCGCGATTGTGGGGCTCTTGGAAAAACGCGTGGATGCTCTGCCCAACGACTTCGCCAACGTCGTTGATTTGCTGCAATTCATCGACTGAACTCGCCATCAACGCGTCGACCGAGCGGAGGTGATCCGCCAACGCGCGCGACGCGCTCACACCGACATGGAGAATGCCGAGCGCGAAGATGAGCCGCCAGAGCGGCTGCGTTTTGCTGCGTTGGATAGCGTCGAGAAGATTACGGATGCTCTTTTCGCCGACGCGTTCGAGCGTCGCCAGCTTTGTCGCATCAAGCGTGTAGATGTCACTGACATCGCGCAGTAATCCGCGGCTAACGAGTTGTCCTACCATCGCCTCCCCGAGGCCTTCGATGTCCATCGCGCCGCGTGACGCGAAATGCTCGATGCGGCGGCGTAGCTGCGCCGGGCATTGCGAATTCACACAACGGATTGCGACCTGGCCTTCGTCTTTTTGAACTGCGCTGCCACACTCAGGACAGTTCGTCGGCATTCGAAATTCCCGCTCCTCACCCGTCCGTAGATCCGTGCGGACGCCGACCACGGCCGGGATGACTTCGCCGGCTTTCTCGAGCAGCACGACATCGCCGATCCGAATGTCTTTGCGATGCACTTCCTCTTCGTTGTGCAGCGTGGCGCGTGCGACGCGACTGCCGCTCACGATGACCGGCTCGAGTGCTGCCACGGGAGTTAGCACGCCGGTCCGCCCAACTTGAATCACGATGTCGAGCAAGCGCGTCTCGACGCGTTCGGCTTCGTACTTGTAGGCGATCGCCCAACGCGGCGATTTCGCGGTGAAGCCGAGGCGGGAGCGCTGCTCGAGCAAGTCGACTTTCACGACAGCGCCATCGGTTTGATACACGAAGTCGCGCCGGATGCCGTCGAGCGCATGGATCGCGGCGAGTATTTCCTCGATCGACTTTGCCAGCCACCACTTGTCGGCTGCGGGAAGGCCGAGCTTCTTCAGCCAGTCGAATAGCTCCGAGTGCCGTTCGAGTTCGCCTCCTTGGACAGCGCCAGTTCCGTAGAGCACCACTCCTAATGGACGCTTCGCGGCGATCGCAGGATCGAGTTGCTTCAGCGAGCCGGCGGCGGCGTTCCGCGGATTCATGAATACGGGCAGCCCTGCTTCTTCGCGCTCGGCATTCAGCTTCGCGAACCCGGCTTTATCCATGAACACTTCGCCGCGAACTTCTAACAGCTTCGGCGCGCTGCCTTTCAGTCGTGCCGGTACCGAGCGGATCGTGCGGATGTTTTGCGTGATGTCGTCGCCGGTGCTGCCATCGCCGCGCGTGGCGGCATAGCGCAAGACGCCATTCTCGTAGAGCAGCGAAACGGCGACGCCGTCGACTTTCGGCTCGATCACAACTGGGATCTCCTCGTTCGGTAGTAAGCGCTCGAGGCGCTGGTAAAAATCCCCGACCTCCGCTTCCGAATAGGTGTTATCGAGGCTCAGCATCGGCGCACGATGCGTCACCTGCTGGAAAGCCTTCAGAGGCGTACCGCCGACACGCTGCGTCGGCGAATCAGCTGAAGCTAGTTGCGGGAATCTGCTCTCGAGGTCAATGAGCTCGCGGTAGAGCGCATCATATTCGCGGTCTTCAATTGTCGGTGCCGCTTCTTCGTAGTAGCGGCGGTTATGCTGCTCGATTTCGATTCGGAGCGACGCGATTCGATCAGCCGCGACGCGTTTAGTTTCGGACACGCCGCATCATACAAACCGCGATGCGCGCGGCAACGTCAGTGACAGCTGCGCAGCTGTCGTTCAGTGACGCGATTTAGTGAACCGCAGGCTGCCCAGCGCTAACATCAACGATGTCGACATCGGTTGGCTTTGTCACAAAGGCGGGCGTCGCGGGTTTGGTGTGATGCTTGGCCTTGGCGACATCGCTTTTCTTATGGGTGCGGTGCTTTGCCGCAACGCTCCGATGCGATTTATGGCTCTTCTTTGCCGAGGAACTCCCAGCGACTTTCGAGATGCTCTTCGCCTTCTTTTTCGAGGCAAGCTTTGCGGTCGCTTTCGGGGGTTGCATTTTCGCAACGGCAGTGTGCCGCTGAGGGGTCTCGCGGGAAGCAGTCAGCACAACTTTATCCTCGGCCACGTTGCCGTGTTGCGTCGGCGCGGGCTGCAGGTCACTGAAGAAGTCACCGACGTTGTAGCTGGCGTAAACTTCCGGCGTGACGAGCTGACGATGCACGGCACCGGTGCTGTCCTTTAACATGAACGCGAATGAACCGGCTGCGCCGACCGTTTCGCTAAACGGTAGGTCGCGCGCCGACTTATCGACTACGACACCTTGGTATGCGCAACTGCCAAGCAGAGCGCCGGCGATGATGAGAGCAGCGAGGCGGAGATGCATAAAGAGAGGGAGCTTGTATGCGATTTCCGCAGCGGCGGCTAGCTAATTGTTCGTATTTATGTAAACCCCGCCGCGACTCGGTAAAATCTGGTGAATCAAAAAGTCCGTCTCCGTAAGCGCATTGCGTCCGCCGCGCACGATGTCCAATCGAACCTCAACCAAAGGAAATTATGCTCTGGACTATCTTCGTTATCCTCCTCGTTCTCTGGCTCCTCGGACTCGTTAGTTCGTACACGATGGGCGGATTTATCCACATCCTGCTCGTCATTGCCGTCGTCATCCTGATCATCAATCTGATCCAGGGTCGCCGCACTCTGTAAGCGGGGATTCTCCCGCCCGACATGAAACCAACCGGCATTCTCGGGATTGTCCTGATCGCGATCGGTATTATTGCCCTCGCGTACGGTGGCTATAGCAGCTTCACCACGAAAGAGAATGTGGCGAAGCTGGGGCCGCTGGAGATCAACAAACAGGACGAACACCGCGTGCCAGTAGGTCCCATTGTCGGCTGCGTCTGCCTGGCCGGCGGCATCATTCTGGTGCTCGCCGGCGGGCGGAAAGCCTGAGCTGACTCTGCGTCTGCTCTCGAAGTCGCGGCTCCGCCATTAGCGGCCGGCTTAACTGCTGCCCGCCTTCATCACTGCAAACGTCTTGCTGCCTTTGCGGTCAAGGTAGAACAGGATTCCTTTTCGTGGATCAGCCTTCGCCAGGGCGTCGCGGAATGACTGCACATTTGTGACGGGCTTGCCGTCCACTTCGGTGATGACGTCTTCGCGTTCGATGCCCTGAGCCGCCGCGAGACTATTGTCGGCTACGTCCGTCACGATCACGCCTTGCTGCACCGACAGCTTCAGACGCTCAGCCACTTCTTTTGACAAGTCCTGCACCTGCAGGCCGAATTTGCCGGACTCTTCTCCCTTTGGCTGTGCAGGCGGCGGGACATTAGCGGTGCGGCCGATCTCGCCCGGCAACTCACCAGCTGTGACGGGCAGCTTCAATGTCTGGCCTTTGCGCCATACCGTCAGCTCAACCGGTTGGCCAATTTTCTTTTTCAGGATTTCGCGCTGCAGCTGCGTGTCGCTGCTGACGCCTACACCATCAACTTGAGTAATCACGTCGAAGGGCCGCAGGTCGCTTTTATAAGCTGGCGCGTCGGCTTCGATCGTGCGCACGACCACGCCTTTATCGATGCCTTTGAAGAGATCGCGGATCGACTGATCGTCGCCGAGTGTTTCGATCCGGATGCCTAACCACGGGCGAACGATCTTTGTGCCTGCGATCAGCTGCTGGCCGATTTCGTTCGCGAGATTGATCGGGATCGCAAAACCGAGCCCGCGGTTCAGACCGTTGATCAGCGTGTTCATCCCGACAACTTTTCCATCGATATCGCAAAGCGGACCGCCGCTGTTGCCGGGGTTGATTGATGCGTCGGTCTGCAGGTAATCCGAGATCGAATATCCGCCCGTCGCGATCAGCTTGCTCCGCCCTTTGCCGCTGATCACGCCGTAGGTGAATGTGTAATCGAGCTTGAAAGGGGCGCCGATGGCGAACGCAAACTGGCCGACCCGGACCGCCTCACTGTCACCGAGCTGCACCACCGGCAGACCTTTTGCGTCGATCTTGATCACCGCGACGTCCGTTTTCTCATCCGCGCCGACGAGCTTCGCCTGGAACTCGCGGCCATCCTTCAGCTTCACGTCAATGCGATCGGCGCCTTCGCAGACATGGTTGTTCGTAAAAATATAGCCGTCTGCGCGCACGATGAACCCGGAGCCTTCGCTTTGCACCGGCTGCGCGTTTCGCGGATTCCCGCGACGCGGCGAGTTATCATCGCGCGGTTGTTGGTTCTGGAATAGATCGTCGAGCGTCGGACTGTCGCCGGCATCGTTCTTTTTTGTCACCTCGATGATGACGACACTTGGGGCGACGACTTCGAAGACTTTGGTGAACGCGCTGTTCAGCTGATGCACCACATCCTTCCCGGCGGCCGCTGATTCTGGCTGAACGTTCGGCGTTGCGCCTGTCTCAGGTTGAGCAAGCGGCTGAGCGGCACCGAGTGACGAAGCTGTGCAAATAGCGGCAACGAAGGCCGAAAAAAGGAAGCGCATGGGTCTCGACTTGGACATTGAATGAATCCAGACGTTCAACGTCCGACGTTCAACATTCAATGCCGCAGATTCGCTCCCGTGCCGGTTCGTTGACACGATAGTTAACGACGTTAACGTTTTTCTCTACAAGCAAAATGGTCACACTTGCCGCAGGCAAATCGGATGGGAAAGAGTTCGTCTCACACGCGCCGGGACATTGGCCGGATGTTCCGCCCGAGCTTTGGAACGACTGGAAATGGCAGCTGAAAAATCGCGTCACGACTCTCGCTCAGCTCGAGCAGTATTTGACGCTCTCGGATGATGAGCGGAACGGCGTTCTGCTCTCCGGCACGAAGCTCGCGCTCGCCGTCACGCCGCACTTCTTCAACCTAATCGAGCGCGACGATCCGGACTGTCCAATCCGCCGCCAGGTCATCCCGCGGGTCGAGGAATCTTGGGAGTCGCCTTACGACATGGCGGACCCGTGCGGCGAGGATTCGCACATGCCGGTACCGGGATTAGTGCATCGCTACCCGGACCGTGTGTTGTTCCTCGTCACCGACCGCTGCGCCAGCTACTGCCGGTATTGCACGCGCGCTCGGGTTGTCAGCGGAGTGGGGGAACAGGAGCTGCACACCGAGTTTGACGCGATCTACAAGTATCTCGAAGAACACACCGAAGTGCGCGATGTGCTGCTCTCCGGCGGCGACGCCTTGTTGTTTAGCGACAACAAACTCGAAGGCATTCTGAAGCGCCTTCGCGCGATCCCGCACATCGAGTTTCTCCGCATCGGCACGCGTGTTCCGATTTTCCTACCGCAACGCATCACGCCCGAGCTTTGCCAGATGCTGCAGAAGTACCATCCGCTCTGGATGAGCGTACACGTCAATCATCCGCGCGAGCTCACCACCGAAGTGAAAGCCGCGCTCGAGATGCTCGCGAATCACGGCATTCCGCTCGGCAACCAAAGCGTGCTGCTCGCCGGCGTGAACGACAATCTCGAGACGATGCGCACACTCGTGCACAAACTGCTGATGTGCCGCGTGCGGCCGTATTACATCTATCAGTGCGACCTGATCAACGGCTCATCGCACCTCCGCAGCTCGGTCGCAAAAGGCATCGAGATCATCGAAGGCCTGCGGGGTCACACGACCGGTTACGGCGTTCCGCAGTTCGTCATCGACGCGCCCGGCGGTGGCGGCAAAGTGCCGATCAATCCCGGCTACGTGCTTTATCACGACAACGAAAAGATCGTGATCCGGAACTACGAAGGGGAGATCTTCGAGTACCCCGAAACGGGTGGCGACAAGAACGTGCAGTTCGCTCCCGCCCGGGAGTATCACGACGAGTACCTTTACTCGTAGCTGCGAGCCTTTCTTTCGGCGCGCTGCGCGCTAGCTCGAAAGCGCTGCGGTGTTTGTCGAGAACTCGCACCCCTTCGTGCGGACGTTGGGAGAGAACACACATGTGGCGCGTGTTTCGAGGCAGATTTGCCTCGACTTCCGCGGCGCTAATTGATTCAACCAGCCCGACGTCTGAACGAATCTTCGGCAGGGGGCAATTGTCGGGGGGGCTGGATATTCGGTGGGATAACCCTTTTACACGATTGCCCATGGCCGCCGCATCGCTCACGAACATTGTCGTCATCGACGGCCACGTGTTCATGCGCGAGCTGATCAGCCGCAAGCTCCACGGTCACGACAATGGCCGGTTTCAGGTCGCTGCTGAAGGGGGAGATGTTCGCAGCGCGGTAGATGCGTGTGAGAAGCTCCAGCCGCACCTCATCATTCTCGACGTCAACCTTCCCGACGGCAGTGGCATCAGCGCGGTGACAGAGATCAAGCAGAAGTGCCCCGGTTCCCGCGTGCTTCTCTGCACGGCCTATGTATCGGAGGAACGAGTCATCGATGCGCTGCGTTCCGGCGCCGATCGATTCGTTGAGAAGACGAATTCCTGGGCTGAATTTGTCGAAGCAGTCGAGCGGGTCAGCCGCGGCGAGCGCTACTTTTCAACACAGTCGGTGGCCGATACGCCGGCGACTGCTCGCGCCCTCCGTCATGACGTTGCCATCGCGAAGGTGGCGACGCTCAGCGCGCGCGAGCGCGAAGTGCTGCAGCACATCGCGACCGGCAGCTCGAGCAAAGCGATAGCGCTGGCGCTCGGGGTGAGTGTTGGCACGATCAACGTGCACCGCTCAAATCTGATGAAGAAGCTCGGCACGACGAATATCGCAGCCGTCGTCGCGTTCGCGTTTCACGCGGGGCTGATCACGGCATTCGCGTTGACCCACCGCGGGAGGGCCATAGAGTCCAGTCGTATGAGCGTGGCCGAAATCGTCAAGGAAGTGCCGAAGCTTTCGCTCGCTGAGATGAAAGAGGTCGCCCGTGCGCTGCGCGAAGCGATGGAGGATTCTGAGGACCTGGCGGATGTGCTCGCGGTGCTGGAAAACCCTGGCACGCCCGTCCCGATGGCTGAGATCCAAAAAAAATACGGCGTGTGAGATGGCAGGTCTTCTTTGACCCGGCTGCGGAGAAGCAGTTTTCGAAGCTCGGCCAACCTGCGCAACGAGATATTGCCAGGTACATCGCGAAACACCTGGAGTCAGAGGAGGATCCGCGACGTTTCGGCAAACCCTTCCTCTCGATCAAAAGCGCGTGGCGCTATCGTGTGGGCGACTACCGGCTGGTGTGTGCGATTGAGGAACAGAGGCTCATCGTCCTGGTCTTGAAAGTCGGTCATCGCCACGACATCTACGGTTAATCCACAGTTAGTCGGCGCGCCCCCCCGGTAGCGGCGGTCTGTGACCGCCGAAATGGCTCAGGAAAATCCGAGGGTCGGCGGTCATAGACCGCCGCTACAGAAGACGCCGCTGGCTCGTACCAAGGCCACCCGCACCTATAGATATCTATAGGTGCGAATTATACATTTCCTCTAGCTATACAGGCGGCGGGAAAAGCCTCTGAATGTGCGTTCCACACTCCAGTGGAGTCGCTGCTTATGAAAAACGTTTTCCAATATCTCAGATTTCTCGCTGCTGCCCGTATTAGAAGCAGTTTGCTCGCGGTTGCGGGGATCAGCGCGCTCGCTGCCCTAACGCAACCGGCAGATGGCCGCGTGCTGGGCTGGGGTTACAACCTCAACGGCCAACTCGGCAACGGCAGCACGAGCAATTCGACGACGCCGGGAGCGGTCTCCTTGCCCGCAGGGGTGACGGCGAGCGCGGTCAGCGAGGGATTGGCTCACAGCCTGGCGATTGGCTCGGACGGGAAGCTCTACGCGTGGGGTGGGAACAATTTCGGCCAACTAGGCAACGGCAGCACGGCCAATTCGACGCCGCCGGTAGTGGTGTCATTGCCTGCGGGGGTGACGGCGAGCGCGATCGGCGCCGGATTCAATCACAGTCTGGCGGCTGGCTCGGACGGGAAGCTCTACGCGTGGGGTTCTAACGGTGAAGGCGAACTAGGCAATGGCAGTACGACCCAGTCCACGACGCCGGGATTGGTCTCCTTGCCTGCGGGGGTGACGGCGAGCGCGGTTATCGCCGGAGGATATCACAGTCTGGCGCTTGGCTCCGACGGGAAGCTCTACGCGTGGGGTTCCAACTCTTACGGCCAACTGGGCAACGGCAGCACGACTGATTCGAACATCCCTGTGCCGGTGAGCACCTCGGGTTTCAGTACAGGTGAGAAGTTCATCCTCTTCGCCACCGGTCCAACTAGCAGTCACACCCTGGCAGTAACGGCGCTGCCACCACCACCGCCACCCGGGGCGACGACGCAGGCTGCGATCGGGATCACCGCCAGCGGCGCGACCTTGAACGGGATCGTCAATGCCAACGGCGGAAGTACCGATGTCTCCTTTGATTACGGCACCACGAGCAGCTACGGCACGAACGTGGCGGGAACGCCCACGCCGGTGACCGGAAACACAGACACGGCGGTGAGCGCTGCGGTGAGCGGGTTGCGCTCGGGCGCTCTCTATCAGCTGCGGTTCGTTCACCTCTGAACGACGTGACCGAAATCCAGACATCAGCGATCTTCGCAGATCGATTGGAGCCTCCCGCTGTCCTGAAATCTGTAGAAACGAAGACCTTTGCTCCGGCTGCAAATTCAGGCCGATGCCGCGGCGCGGGACACGATCGCGTCGCTGATTGAACTCGCCGCGAAGTTTCTGCGCAAAGTTGAGTGCGTGCGGCAGATTTCTTTTGCCAACACCATCGCGGTTCATAGAGTTGGCGCGTCGTGGCTCAGAGCGCTCATCATCAACTGCAAAGATGTCGGACGAGCGCACATCCTCCCGCCGCTCTGATGTCGTTTGTAGAGGGGCGGCTGCGACTCGCACGCACGGCGATTCGCTAGTCCAATCATGGCGAACTTTTTCCCACGTTGGTCGAACTGGCTGCCGCTGAAACTCGCGATCTGCGGCGCGGTCCTCGTGAGCGGTTTGACTGCAGCGACGTGGTATTACGTGACGCCGAAATATACGAAGATCGGCTACGAACCGATCCAGCCGGTGCCGTTCCCGCACGATCTGCATGTCTCGCAGCTAGGGATGGATTGCCGTTATTGCCACAGCTTTGTGGAGGTGGCGGCGCACTCGAATATTCCCAACACGCAAACATGCATGGCATGTCACCAACAGGTGCAGAAAGAGAACCCAAAGCTCGAGCCGGTGCGCGCGAGCTGGAAGACAGGACAGCCCATCCAATGGGTGCAGATTCACCGGCCGCCGGATTACGTTTTCTATAATCACTCCGCGCACGTGAATCGCGGAATCAGTTGCCAGGCGTGCCACGGGCAGGTGAATCAAATGGCGGTTATGTATCACGCGAAGCCACTCAGCATGGCCTGGTGCCTGGAGTGCCATCGCAATCCGGAGCGGTATCTGCGGCCGGAAGATCAGATCACGAACATGGATTGGAATCCGAACGACGTGCAGCCGGCAGAGTTCGTCGCCAAATACGGACAGCCGCGCGAGGCAAAGGACGATTGGTCGCACAAGCACAAGCTCACGCAGATCGAGATCGGCCAGACTTTGAAGGAGCGGTGGAATATCCAGCCGCCATTGAATTGCCAGGGGTGCCACCGATGAAGCGCGTTTTCGAACATCCACGGGAGTCGACCACCGGGAAGCGCTACTGGCGCAGCGTCGGTGAGCTGAGCGAGACACCTGAATTTCAGGAGTGGCTCTCGCGCGAGTTTCCATCGGGCGCGGATCGGTCAGACAACAACGACTGGTCGCGGCGCAGCTTCCTTAAACTAATGGGCGCCTCGATGGCACTCGCGGGCGCGGGTGGACTGAGCAGCTGCCGTCGTCCCGAGATGCATCTTTTGCCCTTCTCGAAGAGTGTCGAGTGGGCGATTCCGGGCAAGGCGCTCTTTTACGCGACTGCGATGCCGCGTCGCACCGGTGCGATTCCGCTGGTCGTCGCGACGGTCGATGGACGTCCGATTAAGATCGAAGGCAACCCGCTGCACCCGGCGAGCGGCGGTGCGACGGACGCATTCGCGCAGGCTTCGGTTCTCGATCTTTACGATCCGTCGCGTTCGCAGCGGTTCGTTGAGAACGGCAAGACGAGCACGCGCGAGGAGTTCGAGAAATATCTCGCGAACATTCGTCCGCAGCTAGCCGCTGACGGCGGCGCGGGACTCGCGTTCCTTGTCGAAGAAACGCACTCGCCGACACGGGAACGTCTCCGCGGTGAGCTGGAGAAGATGTATCCGAAGATGCGGTGGTGCTCGTACGAGCCGCTGCTGAGCGAGGCGCAGAACTTCGGCACTCAGATCAGCTTCGGCGACAACTCACGGCTGGTCCCGCGTTTCGATCGCGCGGACGTGGTGCTCGCACTCGATAGCGATTTCCTTGATTGCGGCGAAGGCGATATCGCTTCGTCGCGCGCCTTCAGTTCGCGGCGTCGCGTCACGACAGCGAAGGAGTCGATGAACCGGCTCTACGTTGTCGAGAACCGCTTCTCCTTGACTGGTGCGATGGCTGATCATCGGCTGCGCGTTCCGGCTAGCCAGATCCCGGCGTTTGCACACGCGCTCGCAGGCAAAATTGCGGTCGCCACTCAAGACGCTGGCCTGGGTTCGGTGATCGCCACGCTGACGGCGCCGACCGGGTCGATGCAGTTTGACGATCGCTGGCTCACCGAGTGCGCGAACGACCTGATGTCGAAGCCGGGCGCCAGCCTTGTTGTCGCCGGGCCGATGCAGCCAGTCGTCGTCCAGTTGATCGTCTATGGGATTAACGCCGCGCTGAAGAACGTCGGCACGACTTTGTTGATTCGTGATTTCCCGCGCAACCCGAAGACGAACAGCATTTTGCAGCTCGCCTCGGAGATCAACGCCGGCCGCGTGAAGCAGCTCTTCATCTTTGGCGGCGATCCGGTTTACAACGCGCCGCGCAGCATTCAGGAAGATCGCGCGAACAAGCAGACGCTGCACTGGGAAGACTTGCAAAAGAAGGTGCCCGAAGTCGTGCGACTCGGGTATCACGAAGACGCCACTTCGCAGAGCAGTCACTGGCATGTGCCGGCTGCGCATTATCTGGAATCATGGGGCGATGCTCTGACGTCGGAAGGCGCTCACCTCGCGGTTCAGCCGATGATTTTGCCGCTTTTCGGCGGCGTTTCCGAGATCGAGCTGATGAACGGCTTGCTTGGCGGACCGAAGCTCGAGGGTCCGGAGTTGGTGAAGGAAACGTTCCGCGCGACCACGCCTCCGGGCGATTTCGAAGCGGCCTGGTCGCAGTTTCTCCGGGATGGTTTTGCCGGGCACGTTACCCGCGCGGATAAGCCGCCGACGTTCAACTCGAACGCTGCTGGTGGTGTCGCACACACGCTTTGGTCGTCGCCACCGATGCCAACGGCAGATTCGCCGGAAGTCGTGCTCGTCCGCAGTTACTCGTTAGACGACGGCCGCTACGCGAACAACGGCTGGCTGCAGGAAATGCCCGATCCGGTGACGAAGCTCACTTGGGATAATGCTGCGCTCATCAGCCCCGCGCTCGCTCGCCATCACAGCCTGAATACCGGCGACATGATCGAGATCACCGTCACCGAGACAATGATGGATGCGAACGGCAAGCCGGTGCAGCGGCAGCTCGCCATTCCGGTGATGATCGCGCCAGGCCACGCGGATAATTCCATCACGATTTCGCTCGGCTATGGCCGGACGGTCGATGCTGGCCGGCCAATTTCATACTCTGGTGGCGGCGATCCTCGCGATACCGTGCCCGGCGGCGATGTAGTCGGATTCAATGCCTACCTGCTCCGGACGAGCACGAACCCGCACTTCATCACCGCTGACGGTAAAACGGTCACCGGCGTGAAGATCGCGAAGGTGCCGGGAAATCATCTGCTCGCAACGACGCAGGAGCATTGGAGCATCGAAGGCCGCGGACTGGTGCGCGAGGCAACGCTCGATAGTTACCGCGCTGACAATGAATTCGTGAAGAAGATCGCCGGTGACGAAGAGTTGCCGCCGAAACTTCCGACGATCTACAGCCATCCGAAACTCGACGCGCCGCAGCAGTGGGGCATGGCCGTCGACCTGAATGTCTGCACCGGTTGCAGCGCGTGCGTCATCGCATGCCAGGCGGAGAATAACATTCCAGTAGTCGGCAAGCTCCAGGTGAGCCATGGCCGCGCGATGCACTGGCTGCGGATCGATCGTTACTTCGCGGACGAGAAGCCCTTCAACCAGGACCGCGGACAGTTGCCGGAAGATCCGGAGATGGTGCACGAGCCGATGATGTGCCAGCACTGCGAGAATGCGCCGTGCGAAACCGTCTGCCCGGTGAACGCGACGGTGCACAGCGACGATGGGTTGAACGTGATGGCGTACAATCGCTGCATCGGCACCCGCTATTGCGCGAACAACTGCCCGTTCAAAGTGCGCCGGTTCAACTTCTTCGATTACAACCAGCGGCCAGTCGGCAAAAAGACGGTCGGCCTTTCCGAGAAGCTCGGGATTGGCGTCCATCAGGAATATCTCGGGCCGCTGACGACCAAGGGTGCGCCTGACACGATCAAGCTGCAGAAGAATCCGAACGTTACCGTCCGCATGCGTGGCGTGATGGAGAAGTGCACCTATTGCGTGCAGCGGATTGAGGAAGCGAAGATCGCGGCGCATGTGCGCGCCGGCGCTTCCGATCAGACGCGCATTCCGCGCGACTCTTTCACGAGTGCTTGCGCCCAGGCCTGCCCGACAGACGCGATTGTCTTCGGTGACATCGCTGATCCGGAGAGCCGCGTGTCGAAGATGAAGGCGCAAGACCGCGATTATCGCCTGCTCGAGTATTTGAACGTGAAGACGCGCACGAGCTATCTGGCGCGAATCCGCAACCCCAACCCGAAGATGCCCGATGCAAAACAGATCGGTATCGCGAGTCCGGGGACGCACGACCACGTCGATGCCGGGGACGCGAACCACGATTTCCACGATCACGACAGAGGCACGCTGAATCCGACGGAGCACCCGTCGGATAATCAGAATGCCGATGCGAAACCGGTGCCCAAGGAGACGCCGCACTAAAATGAACGGCGCGAGCACAGTTCCAGACGTGATTCAGGCGGAGGCTTCGCCTTCCATCCAGCAGCCGCTTGCACGCGTGCCGCTGGTGTTGAACAAGCGGAACTTCAACTGGATCACCGAGCGCATCGCTGGTGTGAACGAAGGTGCTGCGCCGCGCTGGTGGTGGGTTGCATTCGTGATCAGCGCGATGGTGGCTGGGATCGGGCTGTTTTGCCTCGGCTACCAAATCTCGACTGGCGTCGGCACGTGGGGATTGAACCACCCGGTCGGCTGGGCGTGGGACATCACCAACTTCGTTTTCTGGATCGGTATCGGTCACGCCGGAACGCTGATCTCGGCGATCTTGTTCCTGCTGCGACAGAAGTGGCGCACGTCGATTAACCGCGCGGCGGAAGCGATGACGCTCTTCGCGGTTATCTGTGCTGCGATTTTCCCGGGCGTGCACGTGGGTCGCGTCTGGATGGCGTGGTTCCTCGCGCCGGTGCCGAATAACTATGGGATTTGGCCGAACTTCCGTAGCCCACTGCTTTGGGACGTGTTCGCAGTGTCGACTTACTTTTCTGTGTCGGTGCTGTTTTGGTACACCGGATTAATTCCTGATCTCGCGACGTTGCGTGATCGCGCGAAGAACAAGATCCAGAAGCTGCTCTACGGAGTGTTCGCAGTGGGCTGGCGCGGTTCGAACCGCAACTGGCGCCACTACGAGATGGCGTATCTCCTCCTCGCTGGTCTATCGACGCCGCTCGTGCTCTCGGTGCATAGCGTCGTCTCCTTCGACTTCGCGACGTCGGTGATTCCGACGTGGCACACCACGATTTTCCCTCCGTATTTCGTCGCTGGCGCGATCTTCGGCGGCTTCGCGATGGTGCTGACGCTGCTGATTCCGGCGCGCGCGATTTACAAACTGCACGACATCATCACGCCGCAGCACGTCGACAAAATGGCGAAGATCATTTTGCTGACGGGATCGATCGTTAGCTACGCCTACGCGATGGAGTTCTTCGTGGCGTGGTATAGCGGCAATCAATACGAGAAGTACGCGTTCTATAACCGCATCCTCGGCCCTTACTGGTGGTACTGGTGGGTAGGGATGTTGTTCTGCAACACGGTCGCGCCGCAGCTGTTCTGGTTTAAGCGCTTCCGCTTTAACATCTACGTCGTCTACTTCGTCTGCATGTGCGTCAACGCCGGCATGTGGTTCGAGCGTTTCATCATCATCGTCGGCGGATTGCACCGCGACTTCCTGCCGTCGTCGTGGGGAATGTTCTACCCGACCTGGGTCGATATTTGGACGTTCATCGGCACGTTTGGGATTTTCCTGTCGCTCTTCCTGCTCTTCATCCGTTTCCTGCCGATGATCGCGATGTCGGAAGTGAAGATCGTGTTGCCGGAAGCTGATCCGCATCACGCGACGCCGGAAGGGCATCACACGGTGCAAGCCGGAGGAATGGAGCGCACATGAGAACGCCTTCCGGAAATAAAGTCTACGGAATGGCTGCGGAATATCCGTCCGCCGCCGCGCTTTACGAAGCTGCGAAGAAAGTGCGGGACGCAGGCTTCAAGCGGTGGGACGTGCATTCACCGTTCCCGATCCACGGAATGGACGATGCAATGGGCCTCGGCAAATCATGGCTCAGCGCGCCGGTGTTGATCGGCGGCATCACGGGCTTACTGACGGCAGCATTTCTCGAGTTCGGGCCGTCATGGTTCATCTATCCGCTGGTCGTTCACGGAAAGCCTTACAACTGGAAGACTGTCCCGGCGTTCTTCCCGATCATGTTCGAGCTGACGATTCTGTTTTCGGCGTTCACCTGCTTCTTCGCGATGCTGATCATGAACGGGTTGCCGCGCTGGTATCATCCGATTTTCAACTGGAACCGCTTCGCGCGCGCGACCGATGACGGCTTCTTCCTCGTCATCGAAGCGCGGGATCCGCGGTTCACCGAGAACGAAGCGCGCCAGCTGCTCGTATCGACGGGCGGCCAGCATCTCACCGTGGTCCACGAAGACTGAATGATTGAACTGAGCACAACGGCGGATTGTAGGGCGTCTGTGCCAGACGCCATCATGTTCGTTC
>JBHENE010000120.1:0-5159 GCA_046262215.1 Chthoniobacterales bacterium
ACGTTGCCGACGATCGGGCGGGCCGCCGTCCCGATATCGAGCGTGCCGCCACTTCCGCCAACCGTGTTCGCGGCCGCAGAGGTGCGATTGCCACCATTCAGGTTCGCGCCATTGATGCCGAAGTCACTGCCGGTGGTGAAGAGGATCTCGTCCGCGAAAAGCTGAAGCGAAAAGCCGTCGCCCGGCAGCGTGGCGGAAGTGCCGTCACGTCCTGCGAAATTGATGCCGCTGCCGATCCCGATCTGCTGCGCGGATGCTATGCGCGTCGTTGTCGGATCGGACGAGTAGGGCCGGAACTCGCGACCGATCGCAAGCATGTTGCCCACCGCGAGGAAATCGGCTGCGACATCGCGCGAAACGAGAAGATTGCCAGCCGAACTAAAGGAGCGGACGGAGAGATCACGCAACCGGTCGTCGCCGCTGCCAGTCGTGACGATCGTATCGAAGCCGAACAGTGCGCGCGTTGGGGCATCTACCACGCCGAGCTTGAGGTTACCCACCACGCCGGGAGGGAGGGTAAAATCGCTGCCGAGCGTGAGCCTTCGCACATCCAGATCGAGTTTCGCGAGGCGCGTCAGGTCAAAAGTGGTGCCCGCACCGTTGTCCCCGTTCAGCTCGAAGTTGTCGGCTTTCAGGACGAACTGAATGGTCGAAATCTTCGAACCCGATCGGCCCGTAGTCAGGTCGCCGCTGAGCTGGAGGTTTACGTAATCCGCGGTGACTGACCCGTTGATCTTAGCGTCGTTCGCGAAGGCGAAGAGCTGCGTCGAGTTCACGCTGCCGTCGATGAGCAGCGCGCGGCCCGCAACCAATTGGGTGAACGAAGCGTTCGTTAGGCCGGCAATGCTTAAGTCGCGTCCGGCGGTCAGCAGCAGGCGACGCGCAACCACATCAGCTCGGCCGTCGAGGATCGTGTCGCGCTCGGAGTCGATGTAGAGATCGCCGACAAGATACGCGGCGGTGCCAAGCAGAGCATCGCTCTGCTCACCGCGCGCATAGAGCTGGAGGTAGCGGAATGTCGAACCCGAAGCGGTAAGCGCGATCGGCGCGTCGATCACGATCGAGCTGTCGGCGGTGCCGAGGAAGAGTGACCGCAACCCGCTCAGATCCCAATTTCCACCGGGGCCCCCAGTTACGATTCCAGGCGTGGTGCGGCTGGTTTTCGTGGCCACGAGCGCGAGGTCGCGCGGCCCACCGTTCACGTCGATGGCGGGAGCGCCGATGATGCGGAGCGTTCCAAACCGGAACACGGCGACACCCGCAGGCGCGAACTCCGGCTCGAAGTTTCGGCCGAAACGGTCGTCGAACGCCAAGCGCAAGTCGAATTGCGAGGTCGAGCCGAAGAGATATTTGGAGGCTGAGCCATCAACGGCATTCCCTCGAAAAACGCGGCCGGCGTTAATGAGATCGTTCGTGGTGATCGTCGGTTGAGGCCGCGTCACAATCGAAGTTGCCGAGGAAATAACGTAGGGATCAGGCTGGCTGATGACACCCGGGGTCGCCGAAGGCGTCGGATTTGCGTTCGGCGTTGGGTTCGGATTTGGCGTCGGCAAGGGCGCGGAATTCCCTCCGCCGCCCAACCGCAGATCCGGCGGAGGTGTCGGGCGCGGTCCGACTGGCAACGCACGTGTCCGAGCCGGGGAAACCGGCTGGGCTTCGTTGCGGTTCCGGGTTTCGTTGTTGACGAGCAGAACGCGCGAGACGCCGCCGTCGATCACGAGGTTGGTCGGATTGAGCCGGCCGCGCGTGAGACCCGCCTGTTGATCTGCGACTACTCGAGTGATGTCGCGCATGGCTTGTGGCGGGAGCGGTCCGAAAACGCGGGCGTTGAACAGTGCGGAGGACTTGACGAGCTTCGCGATGTCGACATCGACGGTCTGCCAGCCCTGCACGGAGGTGGAACTCATCGGCGCGAGCAACATCTGCCCGCCACGCACGAGCATTGATTCACCGACGCGATTGCGCAGGTAAACGCGCACCTCGCCTTCCACGACGATCAACTTGAACACGCCACCGATGCGTTCGACAAACCCGGTGGTGCCAGTGATCGCTGCGGTGATCGCCGCCGCGTGAATATCAGCTCCGCCCGAACCGGGAGGCACCTGGAAGAGAATCGCGCCACTCTTCAGATCCATCTCGCGAGTGCCGCCGCGAAAGCTGAAGACGGTATTCGAAGCAAGGCGAGTAAAGGTGTTATCGGGGAAGAGCAGTTCGGCGCGCGATTGCAGGCCGGTCTGGACCGCGACGTCTCCGGTGACGACATCCTGCGGCACGGCCGGGCGACGCCCAGCGCCGGGATCGATTAACGTCACCTGATTATAGACGCGGCTAATCTCGGCGCGGTTAAACACAGCCGCCGGCAGCGGTGTCACCGGGAGCAGCGCCGCTAGCGCAACGAGAAGGCGGAATCGACGACAGTTCACGGTTTTAGAAACGGATGTGTGCGGTCACGGTGGCGCCTGTATTGAGGGCGCGGTAGCTGAAGGCCGGCTGTGAAGAGAGGTTATTCGCCAAGGAGATGGATCCGCTTAGAAACAGCCAATTCGTCAGGTCCCAGCGCGCCCCGAGCGCGACTGATTGCAGCAAATCCTGCCGATCGTCGTTTGTGTAGCCGTAGAACTCCAGCCGGGCCACTGCGGTTGCGGAAAAATTGCGGGCAAATTGCACGGAATAAGTGACGGCGGAGCGCACCTCCCCGCGTTGTAGGTCGCTCGGATCGGCGAGAGTGTAGCCGGCAGCGCCGTCGAACTCGACCGAGTTCGCAGGGTTCACCTGGATGACCTTCGCCACCCCAAGCGCAAAGGTGTGGCCGAAGTAGAGCTGCTCGTCGAGTGAGCCGCCCGTCAGTCGGCTCAGCGCGTACTGAATGGAAAACGAGAAATTCCCGAGCTGCGGAATTTGACGCGACAAAGCGACGTTTACATTCGTGCTTTCGAAATCGAACTCGCTGTACTGATCGTAGCGAAAAAAGCTCTGCTGCACGTTAATTCCCAGCGTCCAGTCTTGGGTAATCGGCCGCACATAGCCGATGCCGAAATCGGCTACTGCAAACGCATCGCCGAGAGGGGAAAAGCGTGAGAGGGCAACGTTACTCGTGTAAAGAATCGAGAAGCTGGCGCGGACGGTGAATGGATTCGGTGGAAGGTTGCGCTTCAAGAGCCACTGCTGCCCAACGTCGGAGTCGGCCGCTGAGTCACCGCTAAAGCTTTCGATCGGGGGAAACAGTTGTTCGCCCGTCGCTGAGACGCCCGAAGTGGGTCGCTCGTTGAAGAGCCGCGCTTGCTGGACGGCGCCGTTTTCGAACGTGCTCTGTGCCTGAACGAATGTAGCCGCGAAAGTCATCGCAAGGGCGATCACCGACTGAGACGCCCGGCGCCCACGCCGTTTCTTACCCGATTTTTCCATGGCTTTTCTGAAGAGCGCTAACCGTAGCGCACGCCGCTGCGTTTTGAACACCTCTTTCCGTGGCTAGCACGAACGTGTGGAAGCTGGTAACTCTGGAGAGATGCTCGTAGATCGCAGACGCCTGAAGTCCATCGCCGTTGTGGTCGCGACAACGACGCTCGCGGTGACGTTGCTGCACCTGTTCTATTTTGATCCGCTCCGGAAGGCGGAATTCTACGTGCGCGATTTTCTCGCCGTCTCCGGGCGGAAAGCGGCAGTGAATCCGCACTTGGTTTTTCTTGGCATCGACAAATCGTCGGTGCAGCTCGATCAGCTTTTCCCAGGCGAAATCAACGCGTCGCATGAGCTGAGTTTGATGGGGCACGGGTTTCCATGGTCCCGCGAGGTGTATGCGCTGATCCTCGATCGGCTCATGGCGGCCGGCGCCAAAGTGGTCGTGTTTGACCTGCTCTTTCCGCAGCCGGGCGCGGGCGACGATCTCTTCCGCGACCGGCTCGACCGCTACCGCGAACATGTCGTGCTGGCGTGTGATTTCGTTTTCAACAGAATCGGCGCTGGCAATCGCGCTGGCGTCGATCTGCCGATCGCGACCCTGGTCGAACCAACGCAGCCGCTCGATGCGCGCATCGGCTACGACACTCTCTGGCCAGATCCCGACGGCGTTCTCCGACGCGTGCCGTTCGGGACCAGCTTGCGGGAATTAGAGGGGATCCCGCCGACACCGTACGACGAGCGCTACGAGTCGCTCGTTTCCAGAACCGTGCGCCAGCTCGGTCGGCCTGCACTCGTGCCGAATTCCCAGCCGCGCATGTTTCGGTTCGCCGGGTCGCCCGGCCGATTCCAGTGTCATTCCATCTACGAGATGTTCGTGCCGAAGCTCTGGCATTCGAACTTTCAAGACGGCGCCGTCTTCAAAGACGCGGTCGTGATGATTGGGCCCGAGGGCAGCTGGAGTCATGATGAACATCCCACCCCTTTCCGGCTGCAGCCGGGACCGCGCGGATTGATGGCTGGCCCCGAGATTCATCTGCAGGCGTTGAACGCCGTGCTGCAAGGCGAATACATCCGCGAGCCGAAAGCGTGGCAGGAGGTGTTGTTCTTCATCGGGGCAGGGGTGCTGGCATTCTGTGTTAGCCTGATGGCCTCAGCGTGGCTTCGCGTCATCCTGATCAGTGCCGCTGTCATCGCATACGCCGGCCTCGCGATGCTGTTGTTCAATCATCCAGGAATCGTGATCCCGTTTGTGGCGCCAGCGGTGATCGGTCTCATCGCGACGCTTGGTAACGAAATCTCCGATTATCGCCGCGAGCGTGAGCAGAAAGCGCGGCTGCGGTCGACGCTGGGTCAATACGTCGGCGAGCCCGTCGTCGAGCAGTTGATGGCGGACCCGTCAACGTATGTGAATTCACTCGGCGGAGTGCGCAAGCCTGTGACGGTATTGTTCGCCGACCTGCGCAACTTCACTGGGCTCACGATCGGGCGCGACCCGACGGAGTTAGTCGAGCAATTGAACGAATATTTCTCGCACATGACCGCGCACGTCATGGAGAGCAACGGCATGGTCGACAAGCTGATGGGGGACAGTCTGATGGCGGTGTGGGGGAATTTGCACACCGCTGGCGCCAAAGCCGACGCGATCGCCGCCGTGCGCGCCGCGCTCGCGATGGCCAAGTCGCTCAAGTCCCTGAACGCGCTGTGGCGGGAGAAGGGCTGGCCGGAGTTCCGCTTCGGCATGGGCATCGCACATGGCGAGG
>JBHENE010000121.1:0-5562 GCA_046262215.1 Chthoniobacterales bacterium
CGCGCCTGCGAAGTCAACGCTGCGCCCTGCTGAGACTGCGATTTCAACTTGCGCAGCACGATCGATGCGACACGCTATCCGAGCTGCGCCGGCGTGGCGGAATTGGCAGACGCGCTAGACTCAAAATCTGGTACTCGCAAGGGTGTGTGGGTTCGAGCCCCTCCGCCGGTAAGAACGCAGCAAAGGGTCTTGATCGATCGAGAAAACCGGAAATCTGCGGCGCGCACGAGATCGCTCAGGCTGCCGCAAATAGTCTCGAGTTTGTCCTTGACTTGTGTGTACGCGCGTGCGCAGCCTCGGCACATGAACATCTCGACCCGAACAGCCTTGGTCGCGCTTTGCGGCGCATTCGTCTGCAACGCCTACGCGGTCGAACCCCCGGCGGTCGAGGTAGTCGTACGCGATCACGTCGGCAAGCCCATCCATAAGCAGATGGTGCCGGCCAACGGCATCTTCGAAACCGACCGCCTCGAGGGCGGCACTTACACGGTCTTTTTCAAAGCAGCTGGCGCCGGACTAAAAGGCGCGCAATACGCGCTCTTCGTTAACGCCGGCAAAAACAAAGTTACGGAAGATGCTTTGGCGGGCGAGAGGCTAGAGGGCGCGGGCGTGGCCCTGAACATCTACGTCCCGTCCACCTGTAACATCGTCGGGCAAGTCGCCAACGGACAAGCCATGCGCGGCGACAAACTAGTCTTTAAGGTGAAGATCGTGAACGGACATCGCTATGTGTGGCAGAAACCGAGCATAGACAGCAACATCGCCGGCCATTGGGTGCCAGATGGCCTCGCTGAAGGCCACGAAATTGTTCACATGGGTCAGGAGTGGCTACGCCAACAGCAGGATCGCGTCGTTCCATTCGGTCACTAGAGGCGTTGCCAGAGCGGGGCTGACCACTCGCGAAGAGCTGCGTTGAGCCGAGTCTTAGGGTCCACGAGTCTATCAGATGAAGCTGAGGCTGCTGGACTCGATGACCTACAAGTGGTTTCCGGCGTTGCGATAAAGACGCTCGCGAGACTTAGGAGCGAGTTTTGCCCTGCGGTTCTGTTGCGCTTTGCCGACGACTCCGCGACGACATGGTCACCGAGCCGAGCAGAGTGCACCGTTTCTCGTGTGGCCAGCGACAATGCCACGCGAAACTCGGTGAAGAGTGTGGCAAGTCTGTTCGAGATAAAAGTCTTTGGAGACGGAATGAACGACCTTGAATGCGTGGCACGCCCTGTCCCGCTGCCGCCTCTTCCGCGAGACGGAAGCCACAATCCCGTCTTACCCGATGCTCAAGCTTCCTGAAGTCGTCGGTATCCGGACGGGGCCGCGTGTTCCGGACAACACAGATGTTAGCGGCACGTCCGTTTCGCGTTGCGGGCCCGGCCGCGCACGCCACCGGAGCAATGTGTCGGTAGCTTCGGCATCAAATCGGGGCTTGCCGGTGCTGCGCAAAATCTTCACCGCCGTGACGTTCCCCTTCGTATCGATCGACAGACGTGCCAGGCCTGCATCGCTCAAGCCGGTCGAGTCGGGTATCTCAGTGGGCGCGGGCGTGTAGTAAAACATCGTCGAGACTGCTGGTTGTGATCTGCTGGGTTCGCTGCTGCGCACTGCCTGCGGTGCAGCGATATCGGCTGCTCTAGATGGCGCAGCCGACTCCGGACGAATCTGCTTCGCTGGAACCGCCTGCGGCGCACCCTTACTCACCTGTAAGTTCGTGGTTGGCGTGCTAACCCGCGGTGAGGTTGTTTGAAGCGGTGCTGCAGCAGCAGTATTCATTGCGCTGTTAGTCACGACCGAGGACATCGATCTCGATGGCGCCGCTTCGACCCCAGCAAATTTTCGATATGCAGTCCCGATATTCGACGGACTCTCTTTATAGGAAGTGAGTAGCTCTTCAGGCACCAAGTCGAAGCTGCCGTTGTGCGGGAACGCTTCCATCCCCCAGCGAAAGACACGCTTGCCTTTCTTTGACCACAGACTCACTCGCGATTCAGTTACATGCCACTCGCCCGTCGCCTGCTGGCCGTCCCCTAACGAGGCGGGCGAAGTCATCGTGAATGCTCCCTCCGAGTAGAGCGTAAGCCTTACCTGATTCGGGCCGCCCCCGAGCGCGTATTGACCCGCTACGTTTTCACGCGTCAGAGACAGCTCTTCTGCCGAAGCCAAGGAAAGAGCGGCCGCGGCGAGTGCGGGCGTGAACCACGCGAACTTCATTACATTTGCGTAGCAGTTTTCTCGACGCCACGTCAAGGCTGAAGCGGTGCGCCACACTATCCGATAGCTGTATCGGTCAACCATCACGCGCGCAGATTACTAACATTGAACATAGAGCTTCGATCAGGTGCGCTCCTCACCTACCGCGGATAGTCAGAAACGTAGGGCTCGTATCACGCAACGATGCGCCCAGTGCATACAGCCGCGTTGATGCTGCAATGCTGGAGGCTTGGGTAATTGACCTGGCAATTTGCTCGCGCGTCGGGACATAATCAAAGCGCTGGCCACACCACATGGGCAGCGCAGTCACGCCTGCACGCATTTCTTAACCGTATCCCACGTCCGCGTAGTCACGTCTGATCCGAAGGTAGCTTTGATCAACTCCATGAAGACGGGTCCGCGAGGGCTGACGACGTAGGCGCTAAACGCCTCCCGTTCACCTGCTGCTAGGATGATGGCGCCGTCGCGTTCAACCGGGAGGTTCAGGCGCGCGTGGGTGAGCTTTCGCGCAAACGTCACGACACGCTTTGCGCCTGCCGGCAGCGCGAATGGCGCAAAGGGGCCGCTCGCGATCATCTTGTCGAGCGCAGCGCGCGAACGAACAACGGTATAGGACGTTCGGCCCAGCTGCTTCGTCAATGCGGCCTCAATCCCGCGCTCGAGCGCGTGCGCCGATCGCGTGGTCGAATCGAAGGCAGCGTTTCCGCTCGAGAGGATTGTCTTCACGTCGCTGAAACCAGCGACTTCGAGGCATCGTTTCAGGTCCGACATCTTCAGATTCATAGGGCTGACCCCGCGAAGGAATGCGACGTATCGTGCCATGATCTCGGAAAGGCCGGCCAAGTCTAGACCGTCTGGCGACAGAGCAACAAGGAACCCGATCTGCTCCCCTTCGCGCTTTACGTGCGAGCGCCAGCGCTTCCATTATGCCCGCGCATGAACGCCGAGCAACGCCGCGTGGAGCAAAATAGCTCTGGAGCTGAGCCGTGGGATCTGTGGGGGCCGTATGTGAGCGAACGCGCCTGGGGGACAGTGCGCGAGGATTACAGCGCGAACGGTGACGCTTGGAATTACTTCCCGCACGATCATGCGCGCTCGCGAACCTATCGCTGGAGCGAAGACGGGATCGGCGGGGTCAGTGACGCGAAGCAGCGGCTCTGTTTTGCGTTCGCGTTCTGGAATGGACGCGACCCATTTCTAAAGGAGCGGCTCTTCGGGCTGGCTGGGCCGCAGGGGAATCACGGCGAGGACGTAAAGGAGGTTTATTTCTACGAGGATTGCACGCCCTCGCACAGCTATATGCGGATGAGCTACCGTTATCCGATCGCCCGTTTCCCTTACGAGGAACTAGTCGCGCGAAACGCCGCGCGGACGAGGGAGGAGCGCGAGCTCGAACTCGAGGAGACTGGGATATTCGACGGTGGCTTCTTCGAGATCGCGCTTGAGCACGCGAAGGCCTCCCCGACGGATCTGCTGATCCGCGCGACGGCGACAAACGTAAGCGGCGAGACCGCAACGCTGCACATCTTGCCGACGCTTTGGTTCCGGAACACCTGGAGCTGGGGGCGCGACGATCGACGTCCGGAGGTGCGCGCCGCTGATGGTGCCGGGAGCGCGATGATCGCGACGCATCATTCGTTAGGTACATACCAGCTCGACTGCGAGAACGCTGACGCGTTGCTCTTCACCGATAACGAAAGCAACAACGAGAGGCTCTGGAGTTCGCCGAACCGCACGCCCTTCGTGAAAGATGGCATCAATGATTTCGTCGTCAGTGGGCGTGGCGAAGCCGTTAATCCGAAACGCGTTGGCACCAAAGCCGCCGCGCATTATCAGCTGTCGATTCCCGCTGGTGAATCGCGCACGATCCGGCTGCGACTGATGCAGACGGCGGATGCGCAGAAACAAAGCGCGTTCGTTGATTTCGCTGAGATCTTCTCGGCGCGTCAGCGCGAGGCGGATCAATTTTACAGCGAGCTCGCACCTTCCTCGTTGAGTGCCGAGCACCGCGCGATTCAGCGGCAGGCTCTTGGCGGAATGCTATGGAACAAGCAATTCTACCATTACATCGTCGAGCAGTGGCTCGACGGTGATCCGGGTCAGCCAAAGCCACCGGAGGAGCGAAAGACCGGACGGAACGCAGAGTGGCGCCATCTCTACAACGAGCGCGTCATGTCGATGCCGGATAAGTGGGAATACCCGTGGTACGCAGCATGGGATCTGGCGTTCCACTGCCTCCCGCTCGCCTTGGTTGATCCGCATTTCGCGAAGGGCCAACTCGATCTCATCGTGCGCGAGTGGTACCAGCATCCGAACGGTCATGTCCCGGCGTACGAGTGGAACTTCAGTGATGTGAATCCACCGGTGATCGCGTGGGCGGCATGGCGCGTTTACAAGATGGAACAGCGACAGTCCGGCAAGGCGGATCGCGCGTTTCTAGAGACGATCTTTCACAAGATGCTGATCTCCTTCACCTGGTGGGTGAACCGGAAAGATTCAGCCGGCAAAAACATCTTTCAGGGCGGGTTCCTCGGGCTGGATAACATCGGCGTGTTCGATCGCAGCGCGCCATTGCCCGGCGGCGGCTATCTCGAGCAAAGCGATGGCACCAGCTGGATGGGAATGTTCTCCCTGACACTGATGCGCATCGCATTGGAACTCGCGCGCGAGAACCCGGTTTACGAAAACATCGCGACGAAGTTCTTCGAGCACTTCCTCGCGATCGCGTCGGCGATGAACGACGCCGGCGGCGAAGGGATCGGGCTTTGGGATGAGGAAGACGAGTTCTTCTACGACGTGCTGCACGTGCCGGGTAATGGCTACACGCGCGTGCGGGTGCGGTCGTTAGTCGGCTTGATGCCGCTGCTGGCGGTTGAGACGATCGAGCCGGAACTGCTCGAGCTGATGCCGGGTTTTAAAGCGCGGCTCGAATGGTATCTCGCTAATCGCCCAGATCTCGCCGGCTTGATCTCGCGGTGGAACGAGCCGGGCGCGGGCGAGCGACGATTGATCGCGCTGACCCGCGGGAGCCGGATGAAGAGGTTGCTCCGCCGGATGCTCGATCCCGAGGAATTTCTGAGCGCGAACGGCGTGCGCTCGCTCAGCAAATTTCACCGGGCGAATCCGTATGCGTTGCACGTCGGCGGCGAAGCGAAGGTGGTGAACTACGAACCGGCGGAATCGCGCACCGGAATGTTCGGCGGAAATTCGAATTGGCGCGGTCCGGTGTGGCTGCCGATCAATTATCTGCTGATCGAATCGCTGCAGAAATTTCACCATTACTACGGCGACGACTTTAAGGTCGAATGTCCGACTGGGTCAGGTCAGTTCCTCACGCTCGAGGATGTAGCTAACGAC
>JBHENE010000122.1:0-17728 GCA_046262215.1 Chthoniobacterales bacterium
GGGCTGCATCCCCTCGAAATGGGAACGGGTGGCCTTGTCTCCGCGTTGCGAGAGCTAGCTTCACGCACAAGCCAAACAGTGACGTGCAAATGTGAATGCCCGCGGTCACTGCGCGTGCCGAACGAGGCGGTCGCGGTCAACCTCTACCGGATCGCGCAAGAGGCGGTGACGAATTCGCTGAAGCACGCAAAGGCGACCGAAATTGTCGTCTGCGTTGAACGGCAGCACGACGAGATCCATCTTGTCATTTCCGACAACGGCACGCCGACGCGGTCCCGCAAAGGCGGCCTCGGAACGCAGATGATGCAGTACCGCGCCAGTGTGTCGGGTGGCACGCTGGAGATCAGCGCAAAGAAGGGCAAAGGCACGCGCGTCTCGTGCCGCGTGCCGGCGAAGTAGTCGCGGCCGCCGCTCCGCGTTGCCTGCGCGAATCGACGGTTGCGGCCACGAGCGCCGTCGTCTGCGTTATAGGAGTGCGGTGTGCACGATCGCTCGCCGCGAAATCGGCAGCGAGGGGCACGCCGTTTTCTCGCACATGAAAGCACAGACCATAAAAACCCAGCGCCAAGAACCTACTGTCGCGCGTAGCTATGGCGTCCTCGTAGTCGACGATCATCCGCTTTTTCGCAAAGGCGTAGTGCAGCTGCTGACCGATGAGCCTGATCTGGAAGTTCGCGCAGAGGCGAGCAACAGCCAGCAGGCGCTTGGTGAGCTGCGGAACCAGAAGTTTGACCTCGCCGTTGTCGACATCGGGCTCGACGGAAGCGCGAACGGGATTGAGCTGACGAAGTCGATTCGCGCTGAGCGACCGGAACTGCCCGTCCTCGTGCTCTCAATGCATGATGAGACGTTATTCGCGGAGCGGGCGCTACGCGCCGGGGCGCGCGGCTACGTAATGAAGCGGGAAGCGCTCGATAATTTTATCGTCGCTGTTCGCACCGTGCTGCGCGGAGAAATCTTCATCAGCGAGAACATGTCAAAGCGCATGGTCTTCGCGCATCTGCACGGCGGCGGCGAAGCAACCTCGGCCGTCGATCGGCTGACCGATCGCGAGCTGGAAATCCTTCAGCTCTTAGGTGAAGGCCGCGAACTCTCGCAAATTGCGCAGGAACTGCACATCAGCGCAAAAACGGTGGAAGCGCACCGAGCGCATATCAAAGAGAAGCTTGATTTCAAAAACGCGCGCGAAGTGGCGCGGTTTGCGGTGACATGGGTCAATCAGCAGAAATAGCGGAAAATCTCAGTGGCGCTCCAAGGCGCGTCATCCCGAGCGAAGCCGAGGGACCCCGCGACAACGGCGTGCATCTCGCCTAACGAGAGATCTGCGTATCCGGTGCGGCGCCCTGCGGGGAAGTAAACTCCTCTCCTTCGACTGCGCTCAAGATGACAGAGAGTCGTCGAGCATGACGCGCTCGAACGCCGCCTCTAGGTCTTCGGGGACAAGCGGCTTCGCGAGATGCTCGACGAACCCGGCCGCTTTGCTGCGCGCGACGTCTTCCGCGGTGTTGTAACCGCTCATTGCGATCGCTTTGAACGTGGTGCGGGGACGCAATTCGCGGAGAAGATCCCAACCGTTGCCATCGGGCAAACCGAGATCGCTTAAGAGGATATCAAAGTCCGCACTGCGCGCGCATTCCCGCGCCGACTGAACATTGTTAGCCACGCAAACGACGTGTCCTAACCCGCGAAGATAAAGGCTAATCGCTCGCGCTGTATCAGCGTGATCTTCCACCAGAAAGATGCGCCATGAGCGACCAGGCATGTGCGCTTCAGCGACCATCGTCCCAAGCCGCGAGCGCGTTGTATCCAGCATCCTGCCGCATCTGTTCTGGCAATTCGCAGCCGGAGAAACGAGTGGCCGTCGGAAATATTCGGACGGACTCTGCCGGACCACCCTAACCCCCTCGACCCGAC
The DNA here is from genome assembly GCA_046262215.1 of Chthoniobacterales bacterium. Taxonomy (GTDB): domain Bacteria; phylum Verrucomicrobiota; class Verrucomicrobiia; order Chthoniobacterales; family UBA10450; genus JACCTI01. The sequence continues at coordinate 1,915 of JBHENE010000122.1, forward strand.
AGAGTCTTTCCCCCGAATTTTTTGCCGCTCCTCGATGCGGCTGACACTGCGAACGGCTGGCGAACCGGAGCCCGTCCAGCCGCACCGCAGTATAATGTCGCTTAAATTTTATTACGTTGTGCGCGGACACTGCTGGAAAGTTTCCGCAGGCCGAGCTCAAGACGTGTCTTGACCGTGCCGAGTGGCGCGCGCGTGTGTGCGGCAATCTCCCGGTGGCTAAGACCGTTAAAGAACGAAAGCTTCAACGCCTCCGATTGATAGGCAGGGAGCCGGCTCATCTCGCGCTCGAGAAAGTGGCGAATGTCTGACGCGGAATTGTCTTCCTGCGTGCAGCTCTGCAACCACGACCGCGGTTCCGTTTCGACGTAGGTTTCAAAACGATCCTTCGCCCGCGAGTAAGCAGCGCGACGGCGTACGCGGTCGATCGCACGACGGCGCGCAATCGTCACCAGCCAACCGAGCGGCTTACCGAGAGCCGACGAGTAGCTCGTCGCCTCACGCCAGACTTGCAGAATGCTTTCCTGGAGAACGTCGTCCGCTTCGGCTTCGTCCTGGAGCACCTGATAGATCACCTTTTTCAAAGTCTTGCCGTAGCGCTCGTAAAGCGAGGCAATGGCGCTGGTCTGCCGCTCGACGATGCTCTGCATGAGCGATTCGTCGGATGGGAAAGATCCAAGCTGGGCGGTATCTATCGTGGGGGTGATCATTGATTAGTTAGCTCCTGCAGTTCGTTGTTGTGTTTTGCTTTTGCTGCTGCTGCCGCGTAGCCGCAGCCGTTTCGGGGCATCGAGCACCCGCGCCCAATCTTCCCAGACTTCCTGCGAGATCAGGGGATTACCCGGACGAACCCACACGCGCGGGGTCCCCGCGCATCCTTCGGTGGGGCAACGCAGGCGCGCGCGACCCATCGGCGTGACGGAACAGTCAACCTGTCGGCCGGTGAATGATTTCTCGCAGAGAATGCAGACCCGGCGATCGTCCAGCGAATCCCACGGCTGAAACGGGTTGCCCTTGCGGAGCGCGTCCAGTTTGTCTTCGGGATGGAGAATCCTGCGGGTCGGCACATCGTGACTGTGGCTGTCCCACAACCGCCCCACAATCGGGCGCAGCCCTGAAGGTGCTGTACTGTAAAACCTTACGCCTGAAGGGACTACTGCAGGGGGGTTGCGCGGTGCTCCCGCACGCTAGAGAGTCGCTCGCCATCACGGCACCTCTCGCGATGAATTTCTTCCGGTCACTCGTCCAGAAACTTGCAGGTAAACCGGTCGATTGGGATGAGCTGGAGGAGTCTCTCATCCGCTCCGATATCGGGGTCCCAATGACGATGACCATTCTCACCGCGCTGCGGGCCCGCGCGGTCACGACCAAGATCACCGCGAACGACGTCATCGAAGTCGCCCGTGATGAGATCGCGCGCGTGCTACCGCTCGCGTCGCCGCCGATTCGACCGCTGCCCGCTGGACCGAAGGTGATGCTGATTGTTGGCGTGAATGGCACCGGCAAAACGACTTCAACGGCGAAGCTGGCGCAGTACTTCAAGAGCCGCCGACACACTGTTTTGCTCGCTGCCGCTGACACCTTCCGCGCCGCCGCGATCGAGCAGCTCGGAGTGTGGGCGGAGCGCATCGGCGTTGAGATGATTCGCGGCCAATATAACGCCGACCCCGCGGCGCTTTGTTACGATGCGTACCAGGCGGCGGAACGTCAGGACATCGAGTTCCTGATCTGCGATACGGCGGGTCGTTTGCACACGAAAACGAACCTGATGGCCGAGCTCGACAAGGTGAAACGAAGCATCGCAAAGCACGACGCGAAAGCGCCTCACGAGACGCTGCTCGTCGTCGATGCGACGACCGGGAGTAACGCACTCGCGCAAGCGAAGCAATTTCACGAAGCCGTTGGGTTAACTGGATTGATCGTGACGAAGCTCGACGGGAGCGGCAAAGGCGGAGTGGTGATCGCGATTCAGAACGAACTCGGGATCCCGACGCGCTTCGTCGGCACCGGAGAAAAGCTCGAAGACATCGCGCCATTCGACGGCCGCGAATTCATCGCGAAGATGCTGTAGGTGTTTCGTTGCCCTAGAGGCGAGTCGAGCCGACGAACGCCGCTAACGCACCATTGGCGCGCTGGCTGGGAGTTCGAAGAAAATCAGGCAGACAAAGATCGCTGCGAAAACGCAGATGACATCGACCAGCAGCATCGTGCTAAGCGCGTAACGCGTGTTTTTGATTTTCACGCTGCCGAAATAGACGGCGATGACATAAAACGTTGTCTCCGCCGCACATTGGAAGACGCAGGCCAGCCGACCGGTGAAGGAATCCGCGCCGTAGGTTCCCATCGCATCGAGCAAGAAGCCACGGCTGCCGGCGGAACTGAACGGACGAAGAATTGCGATCGGAATCGCGTTCACGATTTGATCGTTCACGTTGAGGGCGCGAAAGCCTCGCCCGAGCACATCCGCGAACATCTCGAACAACCCGCTGTTCCGAAAAAGTGAGATCGCGACCAACATTCCGAGAATGTAGGGAAAAATGATCCGGCCGACCGACAGCCCATTGTAAGCACCTTCGACGAAGGAGTTGAAGATCGTCGTGCCCTTCGCCGTGAACTGTCTCTCGCGGACCATGCTGTAGAGGAAAATCGCGAAGATCAGCCCGACCAGCACGACATTGGAAAGATTCCCGGTGAAATGGCTTTTGCTGACCAGGTCCAGCCTCGTGATGTAAAAAAGTAGCCCAGTTATCACCGCGACGATTCCGCCAACCGCCATCATGATCGTCGCGTTGAAGAGGTTGATGCGCTGACGAATGCCAACGAGCACCATGGCGGCGATCGTGCCGACGAATGATGTGATGATACAAGGGAGCATCACATCAGCCGGATTTACGGCGTGCTGCGCCGCGCGATAGCTGATGATCGAGGTTGGAATCAGCGTCAGCCCCGCCGCGTGCAAACACATGAACATGATCTGGGGATCGCTCGCGCGGTCTTTTTCTTCGTTCAATTCCTGCAGGCTCTCCATCGCTTTCAATCCAAACGGCGTCGCTGCGCTATCGAGGCCGAGGAAATTCGCCGCAAAATTTAAAGTCATATACGAGATCGATGGATGACCACGCGGGACTTGCGGAAAGATGTGGACGAAGAGAGGGCCGAGCAGCTTCGCCACGCGTTCCGACGCGCCGCTATCGATGAGTAACTGCAGGATCCCGCTGAAGAACGACAGGTACGCGATGAGCGGCAGCAGCAGGTCCAGGATCGTGCTTTTGCATGTCGGAAAAATGCCGTCAGCGGCTTGTTTGCCAGCGTAGATCTTTACCACGCCGTTCTCGGAGATGTACTGCTCCTTAGCGATGGTCAGCTTGTGATCGGGCGCGCTCTGCAGTTGCTGCTGCACCTCTGGGGGCAGTTGCTTTACGTACGCTTCCCGTTGCAACAGCGGCTCATCCTTTTTGCCGTTCACCGCGAATTCGATCGCGTAGTACTGCCCGCTGAAGAGCAAGACCAGGAGATATCCGATGGAACAAAGAAAGAGAGCGACCCAGAATCTGCTTAACGCCATGAGATAGAGAGCTGGTCTGCGATTGGCAGACGCACCAGCGCAGTTAAAGCAGCAGTGCGATTTGTCGCAAGCGTCAACTCGGCAACGTCGCAACGAGACGTCGCGTCGCGCGCTCTCGTGCGACGCGGAAGATCACCGCAGGTTCCGAAAGTTTTGTAGGGGAAGCTGCTAGTTTCCCTAGTTTCTACGACATCGGAAGCAACAGCTTCCCCCCGCAGCCCCGTCGGAGATCGACGCCGAAGAAGCGCAATTAACGCTGAACGCGCGCATCTGCGCGTTGTCGAACAACGAACCAATCATCAGATGAATATCCATTCCTCACGCCGAACGCTCGCCGTTCTCTCCCTCTTCGCCGCAGTCGGCAGCTCTGCATTTTTTCTTCATCACGCCATGGCTCAAAAGAACGACTCGAATGACGCGGACCTCCGCAAGCGGCTCACGCCCGAGCAATATCACGTCACGAAAGAGAACGGCACCGAGGCGCCATTCCACAACGAGTACAACGACAACCACCGGGCCGGCATCTATGTCGATCTGATCAGCGGCGAACCGCTCTTTAGCTCACTGGATAAATTCGAGAGCGGCACAGGATGGCCGAGTTTCACCAAGCCGCTGGTGAAAGAGAACATCGTCGAAAAGACGGACACCAGTCTCGGGATGACGCGGGGCGAGATCCGCTCGAAAGCGGGCGACGCGCATCTCGGTCACCTTTTCAACGACGGCCCGCCCGACAAAGGCGGCATGCGCTATTGCATGAACTCCGCTGCACTCCGCTTTGTTCCGGTCGAGAAGCTGCAGGAGGAAGGCTACGGTCAGTTCCTCCCGCTCTTCGAAGGGAAGAAATAACGCTGGCGGTCGCTCGCGGCGCAGGCGGGGTTGCCTGCGCCGGGCAACCGTGAAATAGAGCAGGCTTGCGCTCCCCTGCTCCCCCCAACCAAGCCGCGCGCGATGAACGAAGCGCGCTGATCGCTGGCATCGCGGCGTTCAGCTTCTGGGGCATAATCCCGATCTACTGGAAGCTGGTCCGCGCAATTCCAGCGACCGAGATCCTCGCGCACCGTTTCGTCTGGACGAGCGGTTTCCTTGTCTGCCTGCTCAGCTGGCAGAAGCGTTGGCCGGATGTCGCGACGGTCGTGCGATCACGTCGCACGCTCTTGCTTTGCCTCGCGAGCGGCACCGCAATTTCGTGCAACTGGATGATGTTCATCTGGGCGGTGAACGCGAACCGCGTCCTCGAGACCAGCCTCGGCTATTTCATGACGCCGCTGGTCAACGTCGCCTTCGGCGCGCTGTTTCTGCGCGAACGCCTCACGCGTTTGCAGCTCGCGTCAGTGGTGCTCGCGACAATCGGCGTGCTGAATCTCACGTTCGGCTACGGCCGCTTCCCCTGGATCGCGGTGGGACTCTGCGTGTCGTGGGGCTTGTATGGGTTGCTGCGGAAAGCGTCACGCACGCCTGCCATCCCAGGGTTATTTCTGGAGACGGTGATGCTCCTGCCGTTCGCGCTGCTTTACCTGTTGTTTCTCAACCGCACTGGCGCGCTCGTCTTTGGCGCAGCGCATTCGCAAGAGTCGCTGGTTCTCGTGGTTAGCGGACTCGTCACTGGTCTACCGCTCGTCTGGTTCGGTCACGCCGCGCGCCATTTGCGCCTAACGACGATTGGCTTCCTGCAATACCTTGCGCCGAGCGGAACTTTTTTCCTGGGCGTCTTTCTGTATCACGAGCCCTTCACGCGGGCGCATTTGATTACTTTCACGCTGATCTGGGCTGCGCTCGCGATCTTCACCTTCGAAATGGTTCGGCTGTGGCGCTCCCGAGAAGAAGCGGAAGCGGTGCCGCCGATCGCCGACTAATTCCTGCTGTAGCGTCGGGTGTCCCCACCCGAAATCCCAGCGCGTCGCCACCCGCAAGATCCGGTGAGGACACCGGACACTACAACATTGCGCTGAAGCGAAACCGCACCGTTACTTCCGCGCCTAATGTGGAGCGAAGATGATTTTCAATACGCGGTCGAAAACACCCGCGTCATCGTCGCGCCCGAGCAGCAGATCGCAACGTTTGGCTCCACCAGCTTTCGATTCTACCTGATCTCAGAGCTGATGGATCAGGCGAATGAAGTCCGCGTCCGCGACGGACAAATCCATGCTGAAAAGCCACAGCTCGTCACGCCGGAGCATTACGCGCGCATGTTGCTGGAAGGTTTTGGGGACAAGGCGCAGCGTTATATCGATCAGTTGCGCGAACGTGCACAGAACGTCGCGGTGCTTCGCTACGGGTTCCAGTTCCGCAAGACCAACGTCACCGAAACACGTCTGCGCGATTCGCTGGAGACAGTCATCGAACGAACGAAACGGCAAGTCGAGACAGCGGATGAGCCGCGGAGTGCCGTGATCCAGGGAGTCGACGATGTCTGGGAAGTTTGCCTGCTGAAGTTCACGATCGATCTGATCGAGCGCTCGGCAGGCGGCAACATCGGCGAGTTCCGCCGCCGCGGATTGATGTAGTTATCCCGAGCGAAGTCGAGGGACCTCCCCCACGTAGTCCACGTTACACAAGCACCGACCCACGCGCGTCTGCAGCCCACGCGCATCGTAAAGTCGAACGCAAGAGCGAGTATGCGGGATCCCTCGACTTTGCTCGGGATGACGCCAAAAGCGTACGTTACGCGCGCTGGTAGCGGCGGATCAGCTTAAAGAACCGAATCGCATCACGCACCGGATGAATGCTGCTGACCTCGTCGGAATACACCGTGCTGATCGGCACCGCAACGATGCGGCAGCCCTTCCGACTCGCCACGATTAGCATCTCCGTTTCGTAATCGAAGCGCTCGCTCCCATGTAAGAGGTCGGGAATGACAGACGCGCCAAGCATGCGAAATCCGCATTGCGTGTCGGGAATATCCTGTCGGCAGACGCGACTGATTTTCCGGCTCATGTAACGGTTCACCATGCGGCGAACCAACGGCATCTCCCGCACGTCGTTCATCCGCGTCCCAACGAGTAGTTCTGCGCCGCAAGCCGCCGCGGCGATGAACAGGCTAATTTCCTCCGGGAGGTGTTGGCCGTCGCCGTCGAGAATGATGACGTGCTGAAAACCACGCTCCAGCCAGTAGCGCAACCCACTCTTGATCGATTCGCCTTTGCCAAGATTTCGCTCGTGAAAAACCAACTCCGCGCCGGCCGCGCGCGCATTCGCGCTGGTCGCGTCCGTTGATCCGTCATCGACGACGAGAACGTGATCCAGCTGCTTCAGCGTCCGCTCGACGACATCCGCGATATGCTTCTCCTCGAAGTATGCCGGGATGATCGCAGCGACGTTCTGCCGGTTCACTGCGTCCGCGGCAGGCGAACCCTCCATCGTCAGCGCACCACGGGATGGAAATCCGCCGCGTGATACGAGCTGCGGACGAGCGGCCCCGACGCGACGTGCTCGAAGCCTTTGGCGCGCGCCAGCTCTCCGTAAGAGTCGAACCGCTCAGGCGTGACAAATTCAACGACCGGCAAGTGGTTCGGCGTCGGGCGGAGATATTGGCCGAGCGTCAGCACCTGGCAGCCAACGTCGCGCAGGTCGTCCATTGTTTGGAATAGTTCCGGTTCCGTCTCGCCCAAGCCGAGCATCACACCGCTCTTTGTCACGATCTTAGCCGAGCGCTCCTTGGCTTTCCTCAGCACTTCAAGCGACCTCCGATACTTCGCGCGTGAGCGCACCAGCGGCGTCAGGCGCTCGACCGTCTCCATGTTGTGATTGAAGATTTCCGGGGCCGCTTCCAGCACGATGTCGATGCACCAATCCTGCGCGTGAAAGTCCGGCACGAGGACTTCGATGATGATCGAAGGGTCCATGTCACGAACGGCGTTGATCGTCCGCGCGAAATGATTCGCACCGCCGTCTTTGAGATCGTCGCGCGCAACAGCCGTGATGACGACGTGCTTCAACCCCATCCGGCGCACAGCTTCGGCGACACGTTGCGGTTCATCTTCTTCAAGTGGCAGAGGCTTCGCGGTGCTGACAGCGCAGAACCCGCAGGCGCGCGTGCAACGTTCCCCCGCGATCATCATCGTCGCCGTGCCCTGGCTCCAGCACTCCCAACGGTTCGGGCACTGTGCGCTCTCGCAGACGGTGTGGAGGCGCAGATCCGAGATCATTGCCTTCGTCGAAAATAAGACGGGATTCGACGGCAACCGCACCTTGATCCACGGCGGCTTCTGCGCCTGGTGAAGCGCAGGATCGATCTTGGCGCAGGACATTGCGCGAAAGTTATTCGGCGACACGCTCAAACGCAACCTGACCCGGTTCAGCAATCGTCATCCCGAGCGAAGTCGAGGGATCTCACCCACGGAGCGGCAGTCACACGAGCGACCAGCATCGCGCGTCTGCAATTTGCGTCTCCGTGCAATGCCGAAGCATCAGCGGATATGCGAGATCCCTCGACTTCGCTCGGGATGACAGGGCTGCGCTCGGGCCATCAAACTCACAACTTCGTCCGACCGGAGAGCGCCTGATACAGCGTCAGCTCATCCGCTGATTCGAGCCCCCCACCCGCCGGCAGTCCATGAGCGATGCGCGTGAGCGTCACCGGAAAGTGCTTCAGCGTATCAACGAGGTAATTCGTAGTCGCCTCGCCTTCGACATCGGCGGCCAATGCAAGAATCACTTCGGTGAACCCCTCCGTCTCCACGCGTGCGACAAGTTCGGCGATTCGCAGATCCTCTGGCGCCACATGATCGAGCGGCGAGATGCGACCGCCAAGCGAGTGATAGCGGCCGCGAAAAGCGCTCGTGCGTTCGAGCGGAAGGATGTCGGTCGGTTGCTCCACCACGCAAAGCTGCTCGGCCGCACGCGTTGGATCAGCACAGATTTCGCAGACTTCCTCCATCGTGAAGAACCCGCAGCGCGTGCACGGCCGTACCGTCTGCCGAGTGGTCGCGATCGCGCGAGAGATCGCATCCGGTTGATCGCCGGGCGCCTGCACCATCCAGAGCGCGATGCGCTCGGCGGACCGCGGCCCGACGCCGGGCATCTGACGGAGTTGCGCGATCAATTCCCTGATCGCCGCGGGATACTCGACCTTCCTCAAGAGCGGCGTTAATCGTCCTGCGACATCGCGAGCTGCAACGCGAGCGGCTCGATCCGGCGCAGGTAAAGCTGCAGTGGCGCGTCTTCTTCGCCATCTGCTCCGCGCGCTTTCTGAAATTCTGCGTACGCTTCGCCCCATCGCTTTTCGCGATAAAGCACCACGCCATTCCAGAACGAATCGCGCCGCGCGATCTGCTCCGGCGTCGCATCTGCTGCCAGCGACAATGGCTCGTAAATCTCGTGCCGTTCGCGGACATCGACGCCCGTAAGGAAGTCGATCGGACGCGCCAGGATCGTCTCGCTGGCGGATTCAAACGTCCGCGGGCCAACGAGAACGCGCGAGCCGTAGAAGCGATTCGCGATGCAAAAACGGCGTGCCAGCTCGACCGGCTCACCGATCGTCAACATCTCGCGCGATCCATTCCGCTGGATCGGCACCGCGATGATCGTGCCGGAGCTGATGCCGAGATGAACGTCAACTTCATCGAGGGTGCCGTTTGCTCCATTGCCGTTACGCTTCGCCTGGATCAGCGCAAGTGCGTGCCGAGTCGCCTTCTCCGCCTGCCCTTGATCTTCGTTTGGGAACCCAAAAAGCGCGACGACACCTTCACCGGCGGCCGATTCAATGTAAGCGCCGGCCTGCGCGAACGAGTCGGTCATTTCGCGGATGAATCTCTCGATCGTCGCCGCGTACTCGGCCGGCGATTGTTCTTCGGCGAGGTCATGCTTGTTCGCGATGTCGCAGACGACTGCAGTGACTTCGTAGGTTTTCGCGGCCGCGGCGAAGTCTCCCGCAGGCAAGACTTCGACTGTTTTCTCAGTCATCCGCCCGGCGAACATCTCCCGCCTGAAGGTGATCTTGCCGCCGAACGCGGCGTAGCCATAAGCGGCGGCGAAGCCCAGTGCGACCGCCAGTAGTGCTGGGATTGGTTGGAAGAAAACGCCATAGAGCGCGCAGACCCAAGCTGCCGCGATCAACTCGACCGCAAAAATTCCGAGCGGCCATCCGAGGCGCTTCCGGTTGGATGTTTTCGAAACCAGCCAAACCACACCGAACGAAAGGAGAACCACGAGCGCATACTGCGCTTTCACGCCGACCACCTTCGTCGTTTCATGACCGCGCGCGAGCAGGCTCATGACCGCTTCCTCCAGCGGCAGCGTCACACCGACGGCGTGCAGAGCGATCACGATCGCGCTAACGAGGGCGCCGAGGACCAGCGCGATGATGGACGAGCGTTGCACGACTGAATTGCTCTCAATGATTCTCCGTCGACGCAAGTGGATAGTGCGAACGCACCACCAGCTCGCTGAGGAACTTATCAGGCGTGTCGACTGCCTCTCGGCCTAGCGTGAACGTCGTCTGGCCGGTGTTCTTCTGCACAAGACTGAGGCCGAATTGGTAATCCTTGAACAGATGCGCGCACAGTTCCGGCATCGTCATCCGCTCAGCATGCGCGCGTTGGACAAGCCGTTGTCGGGCACCTTCGTCAAACGCGAGCTCGAGACCGTGCTCGCGCTTGAAGTTGTCTGCGAACGCCACCGCGCTTCGAATTAAAGCCGCCTCTTCCTGGCGCTCGCCCTCCGCCATGAGTCGGTCGAGCACCCGCTTCGGCTCGGACACCAGCTCGGTTGAGACGCGCAACTGCGTCAATCCGGATCCGGCGAGGTAGTACTTGTAGTCGCGGAACAATTTTTCCCAGACCGTCAGCAATCCGCGCGCGCCAGTTTTCTCCTTGGCCGCTTCGGCTGCGATCAGGCGCAGCGCTTCGTCTTCGAAACTGATCTCGATCCCGTAGGCGCGGAAAGCGCGCTCGTATTGCCGGAGGATGCTCCCCTCCGAGAACTTCATGATCTTGTAGAGATCGTCAGCCGTCAGTTCTTCGCAGACGACCCGCACGGGCAATCGGCCGATGAATTCTGGCTCGAAGCCATACTCGATAAAGTCCTGCGTCGTGACGTGCTGGAAAAGCTCGTTGTCGAGCACGTGGCGCGATTCCGCGTTAAATCCGATCTGGCCTTGCGTGATGCGACGCGAGACCTGCTGCTTGAGCCGTTCGAACGCGCCGCTCACCACAAACAAAATGTGCCGCGTGCTGATCGTCTCGCGTTTCGCCTTCGCGCCGCGTTTCTGGAATTCGAAGGCGGCTTGCAGCTGCGATTGCAGATCATTCGCGCCGCGGATCGACACGTCGGTTTCTTCCATCAACTTCAGCAACGTCGTCTGAACTCCGCGTCCGCTCACGTCGCGGCCACCGATGTTGTTGGCTGCGGCGATCTTGTCGATCTCGTCGATATAGATGATGCCGAACTGCGCCAGCGCGAGGTCGCCGTCCGCCTTCTGCACCAGCTCGCGCACGAGGTCCTCGACGTCTCCGCCGACATAGCCGGTCTCGCTGAATTTCGTCGCGTCCGCCTTTACGAAGGGCACCTTGATCAGCTCCGCGATATGCTTGATCAAATACGTTTTACCGACACCCGTGGGGCCGACGAGGATGACGTTCTGCTTCGCGTACTCAGTTTCTTCGGCGCGCGCGGCGTCCTCCTTCTCAAGGCGACGCAGATAGTTCACGTGGTTGTAATGATCGCAGACCGCGATCGAGAGCACCTTCTTCGCTTCGTCCTGCTTAATGACGAAACGGTCGAGGTGCGCCTTGATGTCGCGGGGGAGGAAATCGAACGCGAACTCGTCGCTCGAAGCGCGCGGCGGTTTCTCTTCATCGCCGGCTTCTGCGGTCTCGGGCTGCGCGAACGTCGCGAACGAGACCTTGTCGCCGAAGTTCGATTTCATGAACTCCGAGAGCTTAGATTTGAGTTCGTCTGGTGACGGAAATGGCGGGTTCTGATCCATGCGGTAACACGCTCGCAGCAGCAACTGCGGAACGTGCGGAAAGGTATCACCCGTCACCGGACAGTAAAACCGGCGAAGTGAAACATTGGTGCAAATCGCTCTCGCTCCCGCCACTCGAATGCTACGCTGCGCAATGCCGACAAACGTTCTCGGGACTGATCTGAAGTGCTGCTGCCGCGATCCCCTCACCGGTTTCTACCGCGACGGCTACTGCCGCACCGGGCCAGAAGATCGCGGCCTGCACACGGTCTGCGTCGCCGTCACGGAAGAGTTCCTCGATTTTTCAGTGCTCGATGGGAACGATCTCGTCACGCCCCATCCGGAGTGGGGCTTTCCCGGTTTGAAACCAGGGGATCGCTGGTGCGTCTGCGTCACGCGCTGGGCAGAGGCTCTTCGTCGTGGTCGTGCCGCGCCCATTGATCTCGAGGCAACGCACTCATCAGCGCTCGAGTTCGTGTCGCTCGAGCAGCTTAAAGCGAACGCGATTAGAACCTAACGCGACCGTCATCCGGAGCCGCGAAGACGGTCGAGGATCTCTCAATTGCAATGGACCTCCAGTCGTCACCGACACGTCGAGTGAAAACGGCGCGCGCATGTTCGGCCCGGCTACTCCGATCAATGCGTGCTCAAGCGAGTGTGACGTAAATTGCAGGCGAGAGATCCTTCGGCGCGCTTCGCCAGCCGCAGGATGACCGGCCGGTGGCAGGCGTGACTCCGGCCACGTTTCGCGCTGGCAACGCGGTCGTTTCTCGCGACGGTATCCGCGATTTGAAACTGCCGTTCAGCCTCTTCCTCGCGCTTCGTTACCTGAAGCCGAAGCGCACGTTCGTGTCGATCATCACGCTGATCTCGGTGCTCGGTGTGACGCTCGGCGTGACGGTGCTGATCCTGGTCATCTCCGTGATGACTGGCTTCGATCGCGAGCTGCGGCAAAAGGTGATCGACTGGGACGCCCACATTCTCGTTTCCACCGACGAGGTGTTGAACGACTGGCGCGACCTAACCGTAAAGCTTCGTAACACCGAAGGCGTCGTTGCAACCGCACCCTACGTGCAGGGACCAGTCATCGCAGAATTTCAGAATCGACGGCTCGCGCCCCTCGTTCGTGGAATTGAACCCGACGAAGAAGAGAAAGTCATCCCGCTCAAGAAGTTCATCATTCGCGGCGAGCTAAATCTCGAAGGCGACTCGACGGTTCTCGGAGTCGAGCTCGCGCGAAAGCTACAGATCGATGTAGGCGACAAGCTGACGATCTACTCGCCCGGTAATTTGAGTCAGGTCTTGGATGGGTTGAAGAAGCTCGAGACGAAAAAAGGCGCGGAAGAAAAGGATGCGATCAACCAGCTGCGCGACGTCGTCCTACCGAAGGAGCTCACCGTCACCGGGATCTTCGAGACCGGCCATTACCTGCATGACTCCGAGTTCCTTTTGGTACCTGTGCACGTCGGGCAAGAACTCTACGGGCTCGAGGACGGTCTCCATGGCATCACCGTTAAAACGGTCGATCCATACGCTGCCGCAGCGATCAAAGCCAACATTGAGAAGTTCCTGAAGCCGCCCGAGTACGCGCAGACATGGATCGAGATGAACAATCAATACTTCGAGGCCGTTCGCCTTGAGCGAACCGTGATGTTCTTCCTGCTTTTTTTCATCATCGTCGTCGCCGCGTTCGGCATCATGAACACGTTGATCACAGTCACCGTGCAGAAGACGCGCGAGATCGGAATTATGAAAGCGATCGGCGCGAACGTCTGGCAGATCGTCTGGGTCTTTCTCGCGCAGGGAATGGTGGTCGGCGTCTTCGGAACGCTGAGCGGTCTCGGTCTCGGAATGACGCTGATCCGCTACCGCAACGAGTTCAGCCAATGGTTGGCGAACACGATGGGAATCGAAGTTTTCCCGCGGCAGGTTTACCAGTTCTCGCAGATTCCGGCGGAAGTCATCCCGAGCGATGTCGCCAAGATCTGCGTCGCAGCCTTCTGTATTTGCTCACTCGCGGCGCTGATCCCCGCCTACTTCGCTGCGCGGCTCGACCCTGTGAAAGCGCTGCGCTTCGAGTAGGAGATCCTCGTTCTGCGAACGCGCTAGTGAACAGGAGATAGCTCTCTCACAGTTCCCAAGTTTTTGGCAGCTTCTGTTTAACCGATTCGATCGGCTCGAAGAGATCGCCCATCCCCTCGACGCGCTTCAGCACCTGATCCGAGGTAAATCGCAACAGCTCGGCGTCTTTCTTTTTGAGGCAATTTTCGACCTCCTCCCACGTCACTGGCGTCGAGACCGTGGGATAATCTTTTGCGCGCAGCGAGTAGACGTTCACCGTTGTCTTGTGCTCGTCGTTCTGACTCCAATCGACCAACACTTTCCCGCCGCGTAACGACTTCAACATCCGATGCACCACCAGCTCCGGATGTTCACGCTCGAGGTGCTCAGCTAGTGCGCGCGAAAGAGCCTTCGTCTGGTCGAACGTCGCTGGCGTATTCAGCGGGACATAGAGCTGCAACCCTTTCGAGCCGCTCGTTTTCGCCCAGCTCTTCAACTTCATCTCGCCTAACAAGTCGCGCAGCCAGATGCCTACCTGGCAGCATTGCACCATGTCAGCGGGCGCACCCGGATCGAGGTCGAACACCATCATCGTCGGCTTCGCAACATCCTTCTTGCGAGCGAGCGACGTGTGCAGCTCGAGATCCGCGAGGTTCGCCGCCCAGACGAGCGTCGGCAGATCCTGCGCGAGACAATAGTGCATGTCGCGCTGGTTGCCGTGACTCCAGACTTTGGCCGTCTTCACCCAGCTCGGTCGATGCGTCGGGCAGTTTTTCTCGTAGAAAAACATCCCATCAACGCCGTTCGGATACCGCTTCATCGTCAGCGGCCGATTCTTTAAGTGCGGCAGCAACACCGGCGCGATCCGGATGTAGTAATCAATCACCTGCCCCTTCGTGAACCCGGCTTTCGGGTAGAGCACCTTGTTGAGGTTCGAGACTGGGAGCTTTTTGCCCTCGACGATTAACTCTGCTTTATCGGCCATGCGCTTATGTTGGGAATCGCACCGCAGCGGTGATGTGCGTCTGCGCGCAAACCAGCTGTCCCCGCCGAGAATCGAACTCGGATCTAAGGTTTAGGAAACCCTTGTTCTATCCGTTGAACTACGAGGACTGCTGTCGCTGAGCTGTTAAGCTTCTTCCAGCCGCTCAAAGTGCAAAGCTTTAGCGCAATCTATCTAACGTTCGTATGCAGATGGCCGGCAAGCCGGCGGCTCTCAGCCTCGACGCTCGAGCTAAGAAAAGGCGGCTAACGATCAAAATGATCGTGAGTCGCGATTGAAGGGTATGCTTCTAATCATTGCTATTCTCCTGCTCCTGTTTTGGGTCGGCGGTCTCGCGTTCCACATTGCTGGCGGCCTCATCCACATCCTTATCGTCATCGCAGTGGTGATGTTTATCCTGCACTTCATCCGCGGCAAAAGCGCGTAGGGTTTTGCCGCGAGCTGCTTTGGCGTCGAGTGACACGACGACGGGCGGCGACCAACGACCTGGCCGCATGCGGTTCTGCAGAGCGACTAATCGCTAACGAATGGTCGGTCTGAAGTTATACCAGCCGCGCACAGACTCGTGATTGAGGCTGATAGTGCCCACGATGAAGGTCGATATCGTGGTCATAACAGCTGGGTGGCGATGTTCCCAGAAGCTCGATAATCGGGCGAGTTGACACAGGTAGGCGCTCCGGCACGTACTTCGACGTCGGCCGCCCGGCAACGCTACCAGGCTAACCTTCTGCTTCGCGACAGCTTCGACGTCGAGATTCGTTCGACGAGTGCGGACAGTCCTAACCGCAATCGAACACGCAACCCGCGCCCAATTTCCCGTTCCGGCAAGCTCGGTGCAAGTCGATCAGCCGAACAGTGCGGGCATTCTGCAGCACTTTCGCCGCAACAACCCGACCATCCCCCCTCAGCCAGGCCTTAAACGGCTGCGATCCGATAATCGCACAAGTGGATTGAGAACTTCCCGGCGCCAGCGCGTTTGCCGTTAGCCGATCCTCCTTACGGAATCCGGTAGACTTCGACCAACGCGACGCCGGTTGCGCCATTTTTCCCGCGCACGACAGCAGTGTAATTTCCGGTCGGGAGCGACGCGACGACGACTGACTCGCGGTCATCGGTCGGCGCCAGCAGAGTCGCTTTCGCTGCGGTCGGTTGACCGCCGCGCCAGTCGTCGTTCGTCGCGAGTTGAACGCCGTTGCTGTCATATAACGTGAGAGTTGGATCGAGGAGCGGCGATGCGATTCCAGCAGCGGTAAGGCTCGGCCCGATTGCGCGTACCACGGTGATT
>JBHENE010000123.1:0-7364 GCA_046262215.1 Chthoniobacterales bacterium
GCGAGTTGCTCCGGCTCGAGAATTTCGAAGTCCACCGCGTCGTCAAGGTCGTGGCTGTAGTAGGTAATTTCGTCCGCGAGATTTGCGATCTGCGCCTCAAGCGACGGACAACGATACTTCTCCTCCCCCGGAGTGAGCGGATCGTAAAACGCCTGATGCTTCTGCAGCCCTTCGCGCACTTCGAACGTCAGGTTCAGTCCCGGAAAATCCGGGTAGGCATTCTCGAGCAGATCGACGACGCGCAGGCTTTGGTCATTATGCTCGAAGCCACCATGCTCGCGCATGCACTCCGCGAGCATCTCCTCGCCGGAATGCCCGAACGGCGAATGCCCGAGGTCATGCGCCAGCGCGATCGCCTCCGCCAGATCTTCATTCAATGACAACGCCCGCGCGATCGTGCGACTGATCGATGCGACCTCGATCGTATGCGTCAGCCGCGTGCGCAGATGATCGCCGGTGCCATTGATGAAAACCTGCGTCTTCGCCTCAAGCCTACGAAACGCGCGCGAGTGGATGATCCGCGCGCGGTCACGCTGGAACTCCGTGCGGTAAGCATGTCGCGTTTGCGGGTAGGAGCGACCGCGCGAGTCCCCAGATTTCTGCGCGAATGGCGCAAGCACGCGCGCTTCGTCTGCTTCCATCTGCTCGCGCGTTTTCCAGGGCGTCACGCCGGTAGTATGCGGTCAGTCACGCACGCAACGCCAGTCGGCAGTTGGTAATACGGAACGGTTGTGCTTAGCGTGGCTTGCACATGGTGCACACCAGAAAGGGCACAAGCGTTGCGCCGTCACATGATCGATGGAAACTCGCTGCGATCTGTGTCGTGCTCGCAGCCATTACCTGGATTGTCTTCGGCCAGACGCTCGGCTATCCGTTCATCAACCTCGACGACAGCGAGTATGTGGTGAGGAATCCAAACGTCAGCGGAGGCGTGACATGGGCCGGAGTGACATGGGCTTTCACACACGTTCACGCGTCCAATTGGCATCCTCTCACGTGGCTGTCACACATGCTGGATTGCCAGCTGTTCGGACTCAATCCCGCCGGCCACCATCTTACGAATGTCTGCCTTCACACGGCCACGGCGGTGATCCTGTTCCTGGTTCTCCGGCGCATGACCGGTGCGCTTTGGCGAAGTGGGTTTGTCGCCGCTGTCTTCGCGATTCACCCACTCCGGGTCGAGTCCGTCGCCTGGATAGCCGAGCGCAAAGACGTCCTCAGCGCATTCTTCTTCATTCTCACTCTCGCGGCCTACGTCGCCTACGCGCGCCGCCCCACAATTCCGCGCTATGGGACTGTGGCGTCGCTCTTCGTGCTAGGCCTTCTCGCCAAGCCGATGCTTGTCACTCTCCCGATTGTCTTGCTGCTCCTGGACTATTGGCCGTTGAACCGTATCGACGAACGGTGGACGAACCTCCGGCGTCTGATCATCGAGAAGTTGCCCCTGTTGCTTCTCTCGGTGGGCTCAGTCGTCGCGACGCTGATCGCGCAAAGCCAGGTAATCCAGCCGCTATCAAGAATCCCGATATCGTCACGCGTTGGGAATGCCGTCGAAGCCTGCGTCCGCTACTTATGTGATCTGTTCTGGCCGGCGAGGCTTGCAGTTTACTACCCCGCGAATGCGGCGACTGCCGTCCCGGCCGAGGCGGTGATCGCAGGCTGCGTGGTGATCGCGATCTCAGTCGCTGTCATCCTCTTGCGGCGAAGGCGGTATGTCGTCACCGGTTGGCTTTGGTACCTGATCATGCTCGCGCCGGTGATCGGCATCGTGCAGGTGGGATCTCAGTCGCGCGCAGACCGGTACACTTACCTTCCACAGATTGGCATTTGCGTTCTGCTCACCTGGGGGATGAGCGATCTGATCGGCCGGCGGACGGTTTACAAACGTTACGCCGCTGCCGCAGCGACCCTGATTATTACGGCGCTAATCTTCTCGGCTCGACAGCAAGCAGCGTTATGGCGCGATAGCGAAACGCTTTGGAGCCACACGGTCGCGCGCACCACCGACAATCCAGTCGGGCAGGTTTACTTCGGCGAAGCATTGTACGCTGCGGGCAAAACCGCTGACGCGATTGAGCATTACAGGCAGGCGATTTCTCTCGACCCGGCGCACGCTCCTGCTTACTCGGCTCTCGGCGTGGCGCTGCTCGAGCAGGGTCAAGTCGATGATTCGCGGCGGGTTCTCGAGCAGGCGCTTCAAATTACGCCGGACTATGCAGAGGCGCACTACAACATCGGCAACACTCACCTAGCCGCTGGCAACATTCGAGATTCGCTCGTTCATTATGGCCGCGCAATCGAGCTTAATAGCGGCGACTACGAGGCACAAAACAATCTCGCCTGGATTCTCGCCACACACCCAGCGCCGGAAATTCGGAACGGTACGCGAGCGGTCGAGCTTGCCGAAGCAGCGGACGTCTCGAGCCGCCAAAGCAGTCCGATCGTCGCGGCGACATTAGGCGCGGCGTACGCGGAGGCGGGGCGTTTCAGCGACGCCGTCAGCGCTGCTGAGCGTGCCATCAGGCTTACGACCGTGCAGGGGAATCCGGATCGCGCCGAGTCGATTCGAGAGCAACTCGCAATCTACGAGAGCGGCTCGCCGTTTCGAGACTTACGCTTTCAACGCGGAAAGCATTAACGGCAGTGCCGCGTCGCCACTCCACGAGCACGGGCGGGATCGACAGCGCTTTTAGTCTTGCGCGTCCTTGCTCAGCGGTTTCGTTCGCTTCAGGAACTCCTTGCGTGAAGCCGCTCGTGCGGCGCGAGCCTGCGCGCGAACCGCAAGCATGTCGAAAGCAGCCAGAAGAAGGACAGTGAGCGTGAGCCAGCCGCAGCCGAGCCAAAAAACAAGAAACCGGGCGACGTGCTCGCGAGGGTTTAATACGTCAGTCAGAATCGTCGAGCCGACGAGCACCATCAAAACAGCAGCCACGAGCAGAACGATCATCGCTTTCCGACGCACCGATGCATCGCGGATCACGCCGCGGGCGACATGCGACGCGAATGACATAGGTCGGAGACTCTTTTCGCTCCGCTGCAGTCCCATCGCGACGCCCCGCTAGATCAACAGCAGCGTCGGGTTTTCGAGCAGCCGACGCAGTTCCTTCAAATAATCCGCGCCGAGCGCCCCGTCGATGACGCGGTGATCGCAGCTCATCGTGATCGCCATGCGCTGTCCGACGCTGATCTGGTCGCAATCATCGACCACTGCCTGCTTCGTGATGCCGCCAATCGCCAGGATGAATCCTTGCGGCGGATTAATGATCGCCGAGAACGAATCGATTCCGTAGCTGCCGAGGTTCGAGACCGTGAACGTGCCTCCCTGAAACTCCTCCGGCTTCATCCGTTTGTTGCGCGCGCGATGTGCGAGATCTTTGACCGCTTCGCTCATCTCCCGCAGCGACTTATTTTGCGCGGCACGAATTACCGGTGTGACGAGTCCCTCTTCGATTGCGACGGCGATCGCGAGATCGACATCTTGATATTGCACGATCGCGTCATCGTCGAATGACGCGTTGACCTTCGGCACCTTCACCGCGGCACCGACCGACGCTTTGAGGATGAAATCGTTCACCGTGATCTTGGCCGTGTCGCTCCCCTCGCCGCCCGCCTTCAACTCGGCTCGGGCTGACATCAGCGGCCCAGCATCAACCTCGATCGTGAGGTAGAAATGCGGCACCGGACCTTTGCTCGCGACAAGACGTTCCGCGATGACTTTGCGCATCCCCGATAGGTGAATGCGCGCGCCTTCTACCGGCGTGGCCGCTGCTGGTGCGGCTGACTTCTTCTGAGGCGCCGCCGCGCCGGAGCCTGCGGATTTCATCGCCGCGCGGACATCCGTCTCGGTCACCCGGCCTTCCGGTCCAGTGCCTTTGATCTGCGAAATATCGAGCCCCTGCTCCGCTGCCACGCGGCGCGCAAGTGGCGACGCCTTTAAGCGCGACTCGCTGCTCTGTCGCGGCGGTTCTTTCGGCTGCGGCTGTGCAGCTGTGGGATCGTCAGCATTGCCACCGTCCAGGCGCGTGTCGGATTTCTGATCTTCCTGCGGCGGCGCGGTCTCAGCTTGCTTCTGCTCAGCAGGTGCGGGCTGCTCAGTTTCCGCTGGCTGTGCCTGAGCGGAGGGCGCTGCCTCTGCCGGCTTCGGCTCGCCCGCTGGAGCCGCTTCACCTTTGTCGCCAATAAATGCGATCTTCTGGCCGACCTCTACTTTTCCGCCTTCTTCGACATAGATCTCGCTGAGCACGCCATCCTCCGGCGACTCCCATTCCATCGTCGCCTTGTCCGTTTCGATTTCTGCGATCACATCGCCGGTCGAAACCTGATCGCCCTTCTTCTTTTTCCACGCCACGAGCGTCCCCTCGGTCATCGTGTCGCTCAGCTTTGGCATCTGGATTTCGGGCATTCGATCTCCTCGTTAGGCGTTACAAACTCTCTTCACCGCTGCCACAATTTTCGCGGCGCTTGGCAGAACAGCTTTCTCCAGCCGCTCGTTGTACGGCATCGGCACATCTTCCTGGCTGACGCGGCCGATCGGCGCGTCAAGTTCATCAAAGATTTCGTTCTGAATCCGGTAGCAAACTTCCGCACCAATCCCACAATACGGACGATCCTGCTCCGCGACGACGACACGATGCGTCTTCGACACCGACTGCAGAATCGCCTCGAGGTCGAGCGGCTTGATCGAGCGCAAATCGAGCACCTCCGCGCTAATCTCCTCTTCCTCCAGCTCCTCCGCGGCGGCGAGGGCGAGCGGCACGGTCTGCGCGTAGCAAATGATTGTGACGTCCGTCCCTTCCCGCTTCAGCTCTGCTTGTCCTAGCGGAATCAGGAGCTCGTGCTCCGCAGGTTCAATCATCCCTTTTGAGCTGTAGAGAAGCTCCGACTCGAGAACGAGAACCGGGTTGTTGTCTCGGATCGCCGTCTTCAACAGTCCCTTCGCATCACGCGGCGTCGCCGGCGTGCAAATCTTCAGGCCGGGGAAGTTCGCGTACAAACACTCTGTCGCGTGTGAGTGCGTTGCGCCAAGCTGGTGCGCCGGGCCGTTCGGTCCACGGAAAGTGATCGGGATGTTGAACTGCCCGCCCGACATTGTCAGCATGTTCGTGGCGTTGTTCACCACCTGGTCAAAAGCGACGAGCGAGAAGCTGAACGTCATAAACTCGATGACGGGTCGCAGCCCCACCATCGCCGCGCCGACCCCCATGCCCGCAAAGCCGTTCTCGCTGATCGGCGTGTCGATGATGCGCGTCGCACCAAAGCGATCAAGCAATCCCTGACTGACTTTGTACGCGCCGTTGTATTGCGCGACCTCCTCGCCCATGAGGAACACCTTCGGGTCGCGCTCCAACTCTTCCGCGAGCGCTTCGTTCAGCGCCTGGCGATATGTGATTTCGCGCATCTCGCCGCTCATGCCGCGTAAGTGTAGTTGTAGAGTTCCTCAAGCGGCGGCTCTTCGCTTTCTTCGGCGAACTTGACGCTCGCGAGCGCGGTCTCTTTCGCCGCTTTATCCATCGCGTCGAACTGCTCGTGGCTCAGCTTGCCTTCGCGCGTGAGCTGCGCACGCAACCGCGTGATCGGATCGTCCATGCGATATTGCTCCAGCTGCTCTTTCGTCCGGTAACTGGCCGGGTCAGACATGGAGTGCCCGCGGTATCGGTAAGTCCGAATCTCAACGAACGCCGGATGCGGGTCCTTGCGGATCGACTCCACCACCTCGGTCAGCTTGTCGCGAACCTCGCGAAAGTTCATGCCGTCCGCGACAAATCCGGGGATGTCATAGCCCTCCGCGCGATCGACGATCTGCTTGAGCGACGTTGATCGTTCCACACTCGTGCCCATCGCGAAGAGGTTGTTCTCGCAGATGAAGATCACGGGCAATTTCATCAGCCCGGCCATGTTCAACGCCTCGTGAAATCCGCCCTGATTGATCGCGCCGTCCCCGAAAAAACAGAGCGTGACGCGATCTTCGTTGCGATACTTGGATGCAAGCGCCATCCCTGCAGCCAACGGCACATGCGCTCCAACGATCGCGTGCCCGCCATACATGTTGTTCGCCTTGTCGAAGTAATGCATTGAGCCGCCGAGGCCGCGTGAGCAACCCGTCACTTTCCCGAAAAGCTCGGCCATGCAGGCGTCGGCTGAAGTTCCGCGCGCCAGCGCATGGGCGTGATCGCGGTAGGCGGTAATTAGATAATCGTCTTGTCGCGTCGCCGCGACAGCGCCTACGACGACGGCTTCCTGCCCGATATAAAGATGGCAAAAGCCGCCGATCTTCTGCGCTTGATACTGCTGACTCGCGCGTTCCTCAAAACGCCGGATCAGCAGCATCAGCGAGAGCATCTCGACTTCGTCGCGTTGCTCCGGCGCTGACATGCCGGATTACGCGAGAGTCGGAAGCGGCTGCGCGGCGCGTGCCCGGCTGGTGCTCCGGCCGAAGTGCATGCACGCCACGAAGACAACGGTGAAGAACAAGTCGCTCACGAGCGAGTTCCGGAAAAACATCCAGCTCGGCGTCGCGCTGTAAGCTGGCAGGCCGACGGTGAGCGCCTGCACAAGCCCCCCTAAATTCTTCGCGTAACCCGGGTCACTCAACCACGAAAACGCGTTCGTGATGACGTAGAAAAACACCGAGCCGGCAACTGAAGCCGGCAACAGCGTCTTCAACGATGCGCGATTCTGCAGCATCAATCCGATGCAGCCGACAACGGCAAGCGCCAGGTAGCGACCAAAAATCGAAGGATCAAGCAACGACGCGCCGTAGTGGATGTTTAGGATCACATCCGAGACAAAGAGCGCGATGAGCGGGACCGTAAATTTATAGCGCGCGGGGAAGTATGCGGCACTGCAGAGGGCGATGGCTGCAAGAGGGGCGAAGTTAGCCAGCCAGGTCGAGTCAGACTGAACAAACAGCCCGAGAATGACGCGGTACGCGACTGCTGCGAGGACAAGAAGAATGGCGGGAATCATCGTGCTGAACTTGGAACCGTCCTGCCGGATATGCAACGCGGTTCTGGCGTGCATACGTCAGAAATGAGGAACAGCCGAAGCGCGCTGCCCGAAGAGACGTGACTACTCCGCGGCCGGCGCAGCAGCCGCAGCTGGTGCGGCGGTCTCACGCGACGCGCGCAGGGCTTTCGTCAAACGCGCTTTCCGTCGACGTGCCGCATTGCGATGCACAATCCCGCGTTTGGCCGCCTTATCGACTGCCGAGATCAAAGCACGCACGCTTGTCTCATCCGTCGCGCCGGTCGGGCTTGCTGCCGTGCGATGCATCTTGCGGAGGCGCGTCAGCACCATGCGATTACGGAGTGAGCGCTTCTCCGTTTGGCGGGAGCGTTTAGCGGCGGATTTTGTGTTGGCCATGA
>JBHENE010000124.1:0-16046 GCA_046262215.1 Chthoniobacterales bacterium
CGCGCCGACTGGCGAGCTGAACCTCAGAGACGACGCGGATAATGTCCGTTACGACGACGAATCGAAGCGAATTTACGTCGGTTTTGGCGCAGGAGGCATCGCGATCGTCAGCGCACAGGATGGCAAGTCTATCGGCTCGATCAAACTCGCCGACCATCCCGAAGCTTTCGAACTTGAGAAACGCGGCCACCGGATCTTCGTCAATGTTCCCAACGCCGGTCAGGTGGCAGTGATTGATCGCGACAAAGGCGAAGTCGTCGCGACATGGAAAATTGGTGGCGCGTCGGCAAACTTTCCAATGGCATTGGATGAGACGAACAGCCGGCTATTCGTCGGATGCCGCAGTCCGTCACAGGTTTTAGTCCTTAACACCGAATCGGGCGCAGTGATTACGAAAATCGACATTTCCGGCGACCCCGACGAACTCTTCTACGACAGCAAACGGCACCGCATTTACGCGATCTGCGGCGGCGGCATGATCGACGTGGTCGAGCAAACTAACCCGAACATCTACAAAGCTGCCGCCAGGACTGTGACCGGCGTCGGTGCTCGCACAGGTATCTTCGTGCCGGAGCGAGACAGTTTGTTTGTCGCTCTCCCGCGTCGCGGTTCTCAGCCAGCGGAGATACGTCGCTACGAACTCCGATAAGGCACCGCCTTATCCGGTTCGCTTCGGAAACCTTCGAGGTTCACGCTCGAGAGGAAGTCGGGGCTTCGAGCAACACCTTGGAGAGCGCTGCGCGAAAGACGTCGGTGTTCTGCGCTCCCGTGATCGCATACGTGCTGTTGATGATAAACGTCGGCACGCCCGAGATTCCGCTACGTTGAGCATTTCCCGCCGCGCGTTCCACTTCGCTGGTGCCTTCGTCGGATTCCAGGAAGCTTCGCGTCGTCGACGCTGCGAGACCGCAACTCTCGGCGATGCGGACGAGCGTTTCGCGGTCGCCGATATCGCGTCCTTCGATGAAGTAGGCGCGGAATAATTGTTCGACGATTTCGTTTTCCTGGGCGGTTCGCCCGGCGAACCAGATAAGCCGATGCGCTTCGAACGTGTTCGGCGTTCTCTTCATTGCTGCGAAGTCGAAGTTGATTCCCTCATCAGCGCCGGCGTCCGCGACCTGTGTATCCATCGCCTGCGACTTAGCCCAACTGCCAAACTTCGCGATGCGATAAGCCTTCCGATCCATGCCTTCGCACGGCATCTGCGGGTTCAATGCGAACGGCTGCCAATCGACCTTCACGTCCACGTCCGCACCGACCGCGAGCAAGGCTTTTTCAAAGCGGTGCTTTCCGATGTAGCACCACGGACAGACCACGTCTGAGACGATGCTGATCTTCAACTGTTTCATCCCATTCCGAGTTGGCCCGAAATCCGCATTCACTTCAGCGAATCTCGAAACGACACGAAGGAGTCGGTCCATGGTGACAGCGCTCCTTCACGGGAGCGCCGATGATGTGGGTGAGCAGCGATTCAGCGATCAGGCATGCTTGCGGATGCTGACTGGTCGCCGCTGCCAGCGGGCAGCCTTCGCCGCGGATAAAGTGTTTCCCTTCGCTTTCGTGGAAACTGGCCGCTCCGCCCATGTCTTTGAGGATGGCGAGGGCGAAATCAATTCTCTGCTCCCGGTCCTTCGTCGCAATCTCCGGCACGTGCGTGGCCGCGATGGTTCGCCCGACTTCGCGCAACGCACTGCGCACTTCGGTTGGGCTGAGTTTCCTTGAGAACACGGTCAGCACGGAAGCGAGTAGCGGCCCATATGCCTTCGGGAAGATCTGCTCCGCTTCCGGCGTGAGGGCATACGTCGCGTGCGGTTTGCGAAACCCTGCCCGCGTGCCGGATTGATGGATGAGCCCATCGCGTTCGAGAGTGAGCAAGTGCGCGCGAACAGCGTTGTCGGTTAACTTCAACGCCGCCGCGAGTTCGTTCACGGTGCGTTCACCGCCGCGAAGGTTTTCCAAGACCTGGCCGCGCGTGCTGCCAAGTAACCGTTTACGCCACGCCGTCGGTTTTAGGCGCTCAGCCATCTCTTGTGAGTTGCCGGTCCTTTCCAGGGTTCTGAAGCTGCATTTCCATAGGGTGGTTCCGGTCGGGAAGTCTTCGTCGACTAAAACAAGTAGCACTCCCAACCGACCAACAAAGAGAGTCTCGCATAATAAATCAAGAAAGATATTGATTACTTAGCTATAACGATGTTCTGTGGTGTTCACAAAACCGTTCTGGGCTGGTCGCGGAGCCGATCCGCCCAGAGCAAAAATCCAACGAAAGAACACCAATATGTTGAAACCACTCAGTATCGTCCTTACCTCAGCCGCTCTTGCGGCGTTTAGCACTGTCCACGCTCAAGAGAGCGCTGCGCCCACCGATCCGCAGATCGCGATGATCGCCGTGACCGCTGACAACGTTGACATCGAAGCCGGCAAAATGGCGGAGAAGAAAGCGAGCAGCAAAGAAGTGAAAGAATTCGCGGCGACGATGGTCCGTGATCACGGCGCGGTGAACGGCAAGGCGACCGCGCTTGCGAAGAAGCTAAACGTAACGCCGGAAGAGAGCGCGACGAGCAAGAGCCTCAAGTCCGACGGCGACAAAACCATGAAGAAGCTCGAAGGGATGAGCGGCACTGCGTTCGACAAAGCGTATGTCGACAACGAAGTCGCCTATCACGAAGCGGTGATCGGAGTTGTGACGAAGACCCTGATTCCGAACACGAAGAACGCCGAGTTGAAAGCGCTCCTCGAAAGCGCCGGCCCGATCTTCGCGTCGCATCTGGAGCATGCGAAGATGCTGCAGGCATCGCTCAACAAGTAACATCACGTTCGTTGTGACTGTGTAGCCGGCAGGTGGCGCCAGTGCTTTTCGCATCTGCACCGCGCTCGCACTCACGCAGACGCGGCATGGAATGGTGACGCGGGTCAGCCCCGCGTCACCTCACCGCCGGCACGCCGTGGTATGAACGAGCCCAGCCCAGCCGCGGAGCGCCCTCGCCAGGGCGTTGATTACCGTGAGGCGAATGACGTGCAGCACCTACACGCCGCGGTGGTGCGCGAGAAGCGCGAGCCGCGCGCCGGCATCGAGCCATTGTCGCTCTGGTTGATCGTTGTTTACGCAGTCGCCGTCTCCCTCGGCGGGTTTTACCTCGGCCGATACTCCGGTGATTTTAGCGGCGACAGTTTTGATCCGATCGTGGGTCAGCCAGCGGAGAACGCGACCAGAGGCGGCGCGCAGCCCGCTTCCCAAACTGCCGAGATCTCACCGACCGCTCGCGGGAAAAAGATCTTCGCCGCGAATTGCGCCACCTGCCATCAGGCCAGCGGCCTGGGCGTTGCTGGACAATATCCGCCGCTCGCCGGCTCCGAGTATGTCAACGGCGGCACGCGTCGGCTCGGGATGATTCTGCTTAAAGGACTGCAAGGGCCATTGAAGGTGAAGGGCGTGCAGTACGGATCGGCGGTCATGCAGCCGTGGGAGAAAACGCTGAGCGACGCGAAGATTGCAGACGTCCTCACCTACATCCGGAGCGACTGGAGCAACAACGCACCGGCGGTAGCGCCGGAAGGAGTCGCCGCGTTGCGCAAAGAACTCGCTGCGCGCAGCGAGTCATGGACGGAGGCGGATCTCTTAGCCGTGCCCGCAGACGCCAATCTCGCTGGCAGCCCAGACGAGGCCGTTCGAGAAGGACCAGCGATCGTTCAGGTGCTGATACGAAACATGCAGTTCTCTACGGCAAAACTGGAGGTGAAAAAAGGGGACACGATCGAGTGGAAGAACGACGACCTCACGCCGCATACCGCGACCTCCGCGGCGTTCGACTCGGGCTCGATCGAGCCGGAGAAATCGTGGCGGCACACCTTTACCGAAACCGGTGAATTCCCTTACACCTGCACCTTTCATCCCGACATGAAAGGGATCGTGATCGTCAGGTGAAATTGTTTCTGCCGGCGAGCGGCAGATTTCAATGTCACTCGAGCGGCGCGATGACGGCGTCCGCTGGCTTCTGAAACTTCGCGTGATCGGGTGAATTCTCCGAGAACTGCACATTCGAAAACTCCATCACGCCGAGCGGCTCGCCCTCGATGTTTTCATTCTTCCAATTGTAAAAAGAGGCCCGCTTCGGAACGCGCAAGCCGCCCGCATTCTGCCATTCCTCGAAGACGAGGGCGTGAGGCTGGAGCTGATCAATCGGTTTGTCTTTCCGCAATGCGGCGAAGGTCACGACATAACTGACCAGCTTTAGCTGACCCGATTGTGGATCGGCGTACGCCACATAGAAATCATCGGACGAATCACCAGTGCCCTTCTTGAACGTGACTTTCACGGCGTCATACTCCTGCCCCTGAAAGCTTTTCTTGCCTAACGACTCCTGAACCACGCCCGGATCAGCGAAGACGAACGGCATGCCGAAGAAGTAGAACGGCGTCCACATGTAGAACCGCGGCGGCGTGCCGCCGAGCGCATCCAGCGCCGGTTTGATCCAAACCTCGCCCTTGGTTGCGCCGAGCGTGTAGGCATCGCTCGTGATCAAGCCGTCGCGGCTGTGGAGATCGAAGAGCTGGTGGTCCTTCTTCACGCCTTTCGCCGAGGTCCAAGTCTGGTCGAATTGCACGCTCCCGAAGCTTTTCCACTTCGCCGTGCCACCGTGTGCCTCGAAGGCACGGTCAAGCTGTGCGGAGGCCGACAGCTGTGCGAGCAACGAGAGAGCAGCGATGCCAGCCACGATTCGAGCGGAGGAATGAATGTGCATCGCGCACCTTCGCAGATTCGGAAGAATTGTCGCCTCACGCTGCGACTACTCGCGTATGCTTAGGACCATGAAGCACCGTGTGGCGTTGATCACTGGCGTTGGTCCCGGACTAGGCGCTGCGATCGCGCGGCGTTTCGGGAGCGAGGGTTTTGCCGTGGCGGTCATTGCGCGCACCGCTGGTTTCACTGACGAATTTGCGCGCGATATTTCCGGCGCGGGGGGAAAGGCAATCAGCCTCGTCGCCGATGTGAGCCGTCCCGAGGAAATCCGAGCTGCGGTCGAACGCGCGCGCGCGGAATTCGGGCCGATCGGTCTGCTCGTGCATAACGCGAGCGCCTCGTCCGGCAACGGCGTGCTCGGCACCACCCCTGCCGAGTTCGAGCAAGCATGGCGCATCGCGGCGCTCGGAGCATTTGTCTGCGCGCAAGAAACTGCGCCCGACATGCTCAAAGCTGGCGAAGGTACGATGCTCTTTACGGGCGCCACTTCCAGCGTGCGGGGCGGCGGCTGGCTCGGCTTCAGCAGCGCGAAGTTTGCCTTGCGTGGCTTGGTGCAATCACTCGCGCGCGAGCTTTGGCCGAAAGGCATTCACGTCGCGCATGTCCTCGTCGATGGCATCATCGGAGAACGGGGAACCGCGTCGGAGTCAGAGTCCGAACCGTTGCTCGATCCCGACCACATCGCCGAAGCCTATTGGCATCTCGCAAACCAGCAGCGTTCCGCATGGACGCTCGAACTGGATGTGCGTCCGCACGAAGAGCAGTTTTTCGTCTGAGCGTCGCGGCAAACGCGTGAGAGGCATTGCGCTCGTCTTGATGTCCAACGGGAGTTTGTGTCAGCAACCTAGCGAAAATGAGCTGACTTCTCGGTGAATTCCTTCTCGAGTTTTGCGCACATGAGGTCGCAGAGCTTGAAGATCTGCGGGTCGGAAATTTCGTAAAAGGTTTTCAGGCCTTCTTTGCGGCGCGAGATCATTCCGGCGTCGGAGAGGATGCCGAGATGCTTCGAGACGTTGGCCTGTGTGGCCTCGGTGAGCTGCACCAGTTCGGTGACGTTCTTTTCGCCTGTCTCGAGGGCGATGAGTAATTTCAGACGCATCGGCTCGCCCAGAACGCGGAAGCGATTCGCGACAAAGTTGAGAGCCTGAGGCGAGAAGGCGCGATTTGTTTTTGACTTTGGGGACGACCGTTTCATATTGCTATAACGTTATATAGTTTTATAGCGTAAAAGCGTGCAGATGGCAACTCGCGCGCACTTTTGATTATGAAACAACTAAGTCACTTTGCGATTTTTCCATATCTGCCAGTCGTCATTGGAGCACTGCTGGGCGCTCTCCTTGGCTACTTCGGACAATGCGCTTCGGGCACCTGCCCGCTCACGTCGACGTGGTGGCGTGGCGCGCTTTACGGCGCTGTTCTGGGCACCCTCTTCTTCCTTTCTGCGCGCAGCGACACGGCGACTGGCGAACCCTCTGCAACAACAACGGCGAGCGACGCCAATTCGCCTGCATCTTCAATTCCGAACCCATAAAACTAACGTATGTCACTGATTTTTGAACGCATCGAGACCGACGGCATTGCGGAGCTCTCATATCTCCTCGGAGACGACGGCGCCGGGATCGCCGCGGTATTCGACCCGACTCCAGACGTCGACAAGTATGTCGAGCTCGCGCGAGAGAAGAACGTTTCGATTACCCATATTTTCGAAACGCACATCCACGCCGACCTCATGAGCGGTTCGCGCGAGTTGTGCGCGCGCGTTGATTCGGCAGAGATCTACGGCAGCGGCGAAGAAGGCGCGGAGTACGGGTTCGCGATCAACAAGATCAAGGACCGCAACACTTTCGATTTTGGGAAAACACGCGTAACCGTTCGGCACACTCCGGGACACACGCCGGAGCATGTCAGTTACGAACTCGCCGAGAAGGAGAACCCGAAGAAGCCTTGGGGCGTTCTCACCGGTGACTCACTCTTTGTCAGCTCGGCAGGTCGGCCTGATCTGCTCGGAAGCGCCCAAGCGAAGAAGCTAGCGGCGCAGCAATTTCACACCCTGCGCGATTACTTCCTCAAGCTGCCGGACAGCGTCATCATTCATCCCGGACACGGCGCTGGTTCCCCGTGCGGCGCCGATATTGGCGACCGGCTCGAGAGCACGATCGGCTATGAGCGTGACTCAAACCCTTTTCTCCAGTTCACAAACGTAAAGGAGTTTACCGACTACGCGCTGAGCACGGCACCGCCGGTGCCGACTTACTATCCGCGGATGAAGAAGGTGAACGCGAAGGGACCGGAAATCATCGGTAATCTTCCGCGCGTCGCCGCGATGTCAGCGCAAGAATTCAAACGCGCCGTGGACAAGAAGGCCGGCGTCCTAATCGACACACGCGACATGCTCGCGTTTGGCGGCGGGCACATCGAAGGCGCGCTCAATATTGGCGGTTCTCCGATGCTCTCGATCTGGGCCGGCTGGTTTCTCAATCCAAAGACGCCCGTCCTTCTCGTGTTGGAAAGCGACAGCAAAATCGATGAGGTCGTGAAGCTATTCATCCGGACCGGCTACACGAAGTTCGCAGGTTATCTCGCGGGCGGAATGAAGGCGTGGAACAGCGCAGGTCTGCCGATCGAGGAGCTGCCACAGATCAGTGTGCACCAACTCAAAGGCGCGCTGGATGAAACGCAGATCTTCGACGTGCGCTCACCGGATGAATGGAACGGCGGCCACATACCCAACGCGCAGCATTTGTTCCTGCCCGAGATCCGCAAAAAGGCAGCCCAATTCGACAAGACGAAACCGACGGCAGTGTATTGCGCGAGCGGCTACCGCGCCAGCCTGGGCGCGAGCATGTTGCAGCAGGAGGGATTTACGAATGTGCACAATGTCCCTGGTAGTTGGGGCGCCTGGAAATCGGCGAAGTTCCCGATCGAGAAAACGGCGAAGGCGTCATGATCTCGCTCCTCGCTCTCACAACCGGGACAGATCCCCTCAGTTATGCCGGGCCAGCCTGGTCCCCTTACGTGGTCGGTGCACTGATTGGTGTCCTGTCGTGGCTGACCTTTCTCTTCTCGGACAAAGCGATCGGCGCATCGAGCGCGTATGCGAACGTGGCTGGCGCGATCGGCCGACTCGTCTCACGCCGGCACACCGATTCGCTCGACTACTTTAAGAACAACCCGCCGAAGTCGAATTGGGAACTCACCCTCGTGATCGGCGTGCTGATTGGTTCCTTCATCGCGGCGTGGACGGGTCACGAGATGACGGACGAATGGCTGCCGCCGATGTGGCAGGCGCGGTTCGGAGCTGACTCTTACATCTTGCGAATGATTGCCGCATCTGCTGGCGGACTGCTGATGGCTTTTGGCGCGCGGCTCGGCGGCGGATGCACGAGTGGCCACGGCATCAGCGGGACGCTGCAACTGTCTGTCGGCTCATGGATCGCAGTGATCTGCTTTTTCCTCGGCGGCATTCCAGTCGCGATGCTGCTCTACGGAATCTGAGGGACGTTTATGAAACCAACGACTAGCGGAAAAGTAGCTCGAGCCGGCCGACAGCTCCTCCTCGGCTTGGTGTTTGGCGGAATTTTCGGGTTCCTTCTGCAGAAGGGCGGAGTGGGCAAGTATCACATCCTGATTGGGCAGCTTCTCTTGCGTGACTTCACCGTCACGAAGGTGATGGGCACAGCGATCGTCGTCGGCATGATCGGCGTCTTCGCGATGCATTGGATGGGCCTGGTGAAGCTTCACATCAAGGCCACACGGATTGGTGCGAATACGATCGGCGGATTGATCTTCGGCGCTGGGTTCGCCCTGAGCGCCTATTGTCCGGGCACAAACATGACAGCGCTTGGCCAGGGCAATCTCGACGCGTTGTTCGTCGTCGCCGGCATGCTTGTTGGCTCTTACCTTTACGCGGAAGTCTCCGGCCGAACGAAAGGCACAATCGAGCAGTGGGGCAATCGCGGCGAGCTGACGCTGCCCGGCCTGTTCGGTCTTCCCGGCAAGCCGTTCGTGGCGGTCTTTGCCGTGGTGATTGTCGCCGGACTGCTGGCGCTCGCGAAGCTAACGATTCGTTAGGCCGCAATGCGATCCCTCCTCTCGGCTGGTCCCTGTCCGTCCGGAGGTGCGCGTTGATCCTGGCATTGCTCCTCGCGGTCGGCATCGGGTTGTCGTTGAGCATCCTCGGCGGAGGCGGCTCCATCATCACCGTCCCGGTCCTGGTGTATGCGGCTGGCCAATCTCCGCAGCAAGCGGTGCCGATGTCCCTCGCGATCGTCGGTGCGGTGAGCGCAGTCGGCGCAGCGATGCAAGCGCGTGTCGGCATCGTGCACTGGAACGCCGTGCTGATGTTTGGCACCGCGGGAATTCCGGGCGCGTGGGTCGGCGCACAGCTTACCCATTTTGTCGCTCCGGCGGCGCTCCTCCTGATGTTTGCCGGGCTGATGTTGCTCGTCGCGGCAAAGATGTGGTTCGGCAAAAAGTCAGTCGCCGAAGGGGCCGCAAACTGTCGCCCACTACGCTGCGTGCTAGCCGGCGTAGCGGTCGGCTTGGTGACCGGTTTCCTGGGTGTCGGAGGTGGTTTCCTGCTCGTGCCTGCCTTGGCGATGGCGGCACATCTTCCGATCAAAACTGCGGTCGGAACATCTTTGGCCATCATCGCCTTGAACTCGTTAGGGGGGCTGGTCGGCCACGCCAGGCACGGAGGAATCAATTGGCATCTGACACTCGTCTTTCTCGCTGCGGCGCTGGTCGGAACGATCGCTGGGATTCCTCTCGCGCGACGAGTTTCGGCTGATGCGCTCACGCGCGGCTTTGCCGTTTTCGTCGGCGCGGTTGCCCTCTTCGTCGTCGCAGAAAACAGCCACGCGTTCGCCCGGGCGTCGCTCAACTCACACACCGAACAACCAACCAAATGAACAAACTAATCCAGACCATTGCGCTCGCGGTGCTTGCCGCATTGCCACTCCCCGCCATGAACGCTCAAACCGAAAAGGTGTCCGCCGATAAGACGCACCGGGTCGTTTTCGAAGTCACGATGGAGGGTCCGGAGCAATGGACCGCCGTGTTGAACAACGTCGAGAATCTACGGAGCTCCCTCGGTCCAGCGACTGAGATCGAAGTCGTCGCGCACAGCAAAGGTCTCGGAATGCTGGTCGCGAAAGATAACGGGCTTACAGACCGAATGAAAAAACTCGCGGAAGCCGGCGTCGTCTTCGCCGCGTGTGAGAACACGATGAAGAAGAAGAACGTCACGAAAGATCAGCTCGTGCCGTTTGCGAAGACAACCGACTCCGGTGTCGCAGAAGTGATCCGCAAACAGGAAGCCGGCTGGAGCTACATCAAGAGCGGCATCTAACCCACAACACCCATGAAAAAAGATCACATCGTCCTCGTCCTTCTCGCTGGCGGGCTAACTCTCGCCACCTATTTATCCACGTCTGCGCAGGCGGGCGCCGCTGGGGCGTGCCCGGCGTTTGCCTTGCTCGCGACCGCGCCTGTCGCAGGTGCCAACAAAGCGGCGACGCAGAAAGCGGCACCCGATTGGCAGCTCAAGGATCTCGACGGCAAATCGGTGAAGCTGTCCGACTTTAAGGGCAAGGTGGTGATCCTGAATTTCTGGGCGACCTGGTGTCCGCCGTGCCGGAAGGAAATCCCGACGTTTGTCTCGCTGCAAAAGCAGTATGCGGACAACGGGCTCGTGATTGTTGGCGTGTCGCTCGACGAGAAAGGGCCGGGCGTCGTGAAGCCGTTCGTCGCGAAGATGGGGATTAACTATCCCGTCGTGATGGGCGATCCGAAAACCGCAGCGGAATATGGCGGCATCGGCGTTGTTCCAACCACCTTCATCATCGATCGAAACGGCAAGCTTGCCGCACAGCACGAAGGTGACGCGGAACGAGCGACGTTCGAAAGCGAAATCAAACCTCTGCTTTGACGTGCAGACCACGACTACAGTCCGCGTCCGTTACGCCTGCATCGCTGGACTGCTCCTTCTTCCCTCGATTGCTCCCGCCTGCATGGTCTGCGATACCGAGCTCGGCCATCAGGTCCGCCGCGGCGTTTTCGACGGAAATTTCGGCTCCACGGCGCTCGCCGTTCTCCTGCCTTTCCCTGCGTTCCTTCTCGCCGCTGCCGCTGTTCATTATGGAGTGCCGAAGCTCATCACTCCCACCAGCAAAACCGAAGAGAAAGATCCCACGTAGTCATGCAGCAACAGGCCAACCACGCTCCGCTAATCACCGCCGGCACATTCGTTGGAATTGGAATGGGCGGTTTCGTCGACGGCATCCTGTTTCATCAGATCCTTCAGCTCCACAACATGCTCTCGGCGAAAGTGCCGAAGACCACGATCCCGAACTTCGAGATCAACATGTTCTGGGACGGCATGTTTCACGCGCTCACCTGGGTCATGAGCGCGCTCGGCATCGCGTTGCTCTGGAAAGCGGCGCGTCGTGTCGAGGTGCCTTGGCTCGGAAAAGTCTTTGGCGGCGCACTCTTCCTCGGCTGGGGATTGTTTAATCTGATCGAAGGCATCATCGATCATCACATTCTGAACCTGCACCACGTCTACGAAGTGCGCGGGCAGTCGATCTTCGACTGGGTGTTCTTGCTGTCTGGCGTGCTCTTCATCATTGGCGGATTGATTGTCATCCGTAGCCAACGCAACGTGGTTGCAGGCTCGATTAATTAGGTGACACGATCAGTCGTTCGACGCGAAGTAGATGAAAATGCCCGTTCACAATGCGCTTCTGGAGAGCTTGGGTCCGGTGTTTGCCGTCATCTTCGTCGCGTTGCTTTTCATTCAGTGGAGGTGGCCACTGCGACGACAGCATTTCTCCGTGATACGGCGGCTGGTGCGGAATGGCATTCTCGCGGTGCCCGGGCTGTTCGCGTCGCGCCTTATCCTCGTGCCGATTCCCTTCATCGTATCCCTCTGGGCGACCCAGCATCATTTCGGACTCTTTAACTGGCTGCACCTGCCGAGCGCGATCGCGGTGATTATCGGCGTGATGCTTTACGACTACGCGTATTACTGGTGGCACATGTTCATGCACCTGGCGCCGTTCTTCTGGCGCTTCCATAACGTGCATCACACCGACCTCGACATGGACGTCAGCACCGCCAGCCGCTTCCATCTAGGTGAAGTGTTCTTCTCGATCTTCTTTCGTGTCGCGGTAGTCGGGGGGCTTGGACTCAGCATCTGGACGCTCGCGGTTTACGAAGTGGTTTTCAGCGTCTCCAATCAATTCCAGCATTCGAACTGGCGGTTGCCGATCGGATTGGAACGCCTGCTCAATCACGTCTTCGTCACGCCGCGAATGCACGGCACCCATCACTCCATCGTGCAGCGCGAAACGAATTCGAATTGGGGCACGGTCTTCTGTTGGTGGGATCGCATTCACCGCACCTTGCGCATCGATGTGCCGCAGGATGCGCTCACCATCGGCGTCGCCGCGTATCGCGATGAAGGCGAGCTGACGTTCGGCAAGCTGTTTATTCTCCCATTCCGAAAACAACGTTCGTGGCACCTGCCGGATGGCGAAGTTCCCGAGCGTCAGCCCAAACCTGTTTCCGAACTCGCGCCATGAAGAAGACTGTCTCGTTGATCGTAGCTGTGCTTGCGGCGTTAACTTCGTCGCTCTTCGCCCAAGGTATCGGCTGGACCTTGATGAATGCTAAAATCCGAAGCGAGTTCCCTGACGTGCCGCGGCTCCAAACGTCGGAGCTTGCGAAAACGCTAAATAATCCCCGGGAACAGAAGCCTTTGCTGCTCGACGTGCGAACCAAGGCCGAGTTCGACGTCAGTCATCTCGCCGGTGCGACGCGAGTCGAACCCGGCTCCGACGTGTCGAAACTCAGCCTGCCGAAAGACAAGCCGATTGTGACGTATTGCTCGGTCGGCTATCGCTCCGCAGCGATGGCGAAGAAGCTGCGCGAGGCCGGCTACACCCGCGTCACGAATCTCGAAGGCTCTATTTTCAGATGGGCAGATGAAAACCGTCCGCTGGTTCATGACGGTCAGCCGACGGACAAGGTGCATCCCTACAATGCGGTGTGGGGGATGCTGGTGGACAAAGCGCATCGTGCCGAGAATGCCCCTCCGGCCGCGCCGTCGACCGCCGCGCCTTAGGCTCCCGCGCCGCTGGGGTGAACGTCTCACCGTTGCGTTTTCTCGACGTCGAGCGCACTGATTGGCATGCCTCCGGACGTCACTAGACTGCGCCTCGTTCCGCTTCCTCCGCGCGACGAATTCTCTGACGATGAAGTGCGAGCACGGGCGCGCATATTCGCCGAGGAGATGCAGCGACGTCGAACTGTCCGCGAATTCTCACCGCGCGCAGTGCCGCGCGAAGTGATCGAGTCGTGCCTGCGTGCAGCGGGCAGCAGCCCGAGCGGTGCAAACCTGCAGCCGTGGCACTTCGTCGCGGTCGGTGATCCTGCATTGAAACGTGAGATCCGCGTCGCGGCGGAAGAGGAAGAGCGCGAGTTCTACGAGCACCGCGCGCCCGCGGAATGGCTTGAGGCACTTGCGCCACTGGGCACCGATTCGAACAAGCCGTTCCTGGAGATCGCGCCATGGCTGATTGCGGTCTTCGCGCAGCCTTACAGCGTGTTGCCAGACGGCCGGCGCATGAAGCATTACTACGCGACGGAATCAGTCGGCATTGCCACAGGTCTGCTGCTCGCCGCGGTTCACCACGCGGGACTCGCTGCGCTCACGCACACGCCAAGCCCGATGGCATTTCTGAATCGGATTCTCGGTCGTCCTGCACACGAGAAGCCGTTTCTATTGCTCGTCGTCGGGCATCCGGCTGCGGACGCGATGGTGCCGGATATCACCCGTAGACCTTTGAAGGCAATCAGCACGTTTGCGTAGATACCCGTCTCGCGAACGCGCGCCGGTTGAGGGTGGTTACTGCTTTTGGGCGAGCAACTCGTGGCAGGCTTTCGCGCAACGCCGGCACGCTTCGGCACAGACCCGGCAGTGCTCCATCTTCGCGCCATGTTTCTCGCAAACCGCACCGCAGCTTTCACAGGCTTGGATGCACGCGCGCAGTTGGGCGCCTGCAAGTTTAAAGTCGGTGCGCGTAAACCGCGACATAATCCGTGCGGTGGCGAGGCAGACATCAGCGCAGTCGTTGCAATCGCGAATGCAGTCGACCATTTGCGCGACATCCTCTTCGCCGAGACAAGCATCGGCGCAGGCGTTGCAGGCTTCCGTGCAGGAATAGCAGGCGGTGATGCATTCAATGACGACGGCGTGATCCGAGGATGGATTCACCGGATGCGTTTCGAACATTTGCTTGATGTAGCTCATAAGGCGGGTGGTTAGAGGCGGCGGTCTGCGGAATGAAAACGCATATCAGGCGCTGACCGGTTGGCCGTCAGTTCCGGTCGCTATGAATCGAGCGACGTGCGGCGATCAGTCGACGCGGCGGAATTCTTCAGTGACGCGCGACAGCACGACACCGAGTTTCTTGATCGTCGCCTGATTTTCGACGTGCCCGTCGCGGCGCAGCGTCATCGTCTGGTCGAGACGCACGTTGAGCAAGGCGTTGCCAGGATTCAACGCGACAGCGTAGTTGAAGTGGAACGTTGGGCCGGCAACTTCGCCGCGCGCCTCGCCGACAACATCAATTGCGCGGCCGACATACTGATTCGCGCTGACTCGCCGGATCTGCCAATGACGTTGCTGCGTGTGACCGTCATCATAGCGAAAGACCTGATCCAGCCAAAGGATCCTGCCACGCATCCGGCCGCGGCATTCGGTGGTGAAACGCTGCTCCGGCTTTCCTACCGTGTTGTGAAATACGCCCGACGAAACGGTGCGTCCGGCAAAGAATTTCTCGGGACGAAATTGCGTGTCCAGAGCAGATGCGTCTGAGGCGCAAATTAGCAACGCGACGACCGCGATAGTGATCGTGCTGCGGATGCTAAGGTGCGTAATGCACGGTCGGTGTTTCGCCGTGCTCAATGCCGTTCTGATTTTACGCCCAACAGACGGGCAACGCCTGCAGCCACGATGCCAAAGGCGAGATGCGCGACCAGACCGCGCACGTGCGCTTCCGCTGGATACTTGCGGTTATCGCCGGCCAGCCCAAGCGCTGGTCCCATGCCCTCATCTTCCACGAGGTAGAAGACAGCGCCAAAAAGCGTTCCGCCGAGCAGCCACCCTAGGGGCCAACGCCGCGCCAGCATCACGTAGCCGATACCGCCGGCCGCGCCTAGCGCAGTCATCACACCGGTCTCAAACATCTTTTCCTGCGCGCGCGTCGGTTTGTTCCCGCTGACGAGCGGCCAGACGCGTTGCGCGAGCACGATGAACGGATCGCGCGGCTCGATCGCTTCCTCGCGCAGCCTGTTTTTTGGGTCGGTATTGTCCCATATCAATTGCGCTGTGCGCTTGAGCGCTTCGCCGCCTGCAGTTCCGGCCGCCAGGCCTATTCCGATGTCGCGTAGAGTTGGTGTCATATTGAGAAGTAGTGTGGGTGAAGGGTTCGCGGAGACCGATATGCACCGGCGCGTGCGCGATGTTCTTTTCGAGAGCCGCATAGGTATTACGCGCGCCGCTTGTGAAACGACCGTTCTACTTCACACGCCGCGCAATGTCGTTCACGGCAGCAGCAAGCCCAACCGCGAGAAACCCACCGGCCACCGCGGCAAGGCGCACGATGTTTCACTGCCCAGAATGCCGGACTCGAAGACGACGTTCGCGCGTCAAAAGTGCCGTGCGCGCCGCGATGGTCGGGCAGTGGCTTCATCAAATTTGCCTGGCGACTCGGATCTTCGGGTTCGTCCGCCGTAGCCGGTGGGGCATCCCTCGTTAGCGCTGCTTCTCGAACTTCATCGCCGCGCCATTCATGCAATAGCGCAAGCCGGTCGGCTTGGGCCCGTCATCGAAAACGTGGCCGAGATGGCCGCCACAGCGCTCGCACAAAACTTCCGTCCGCGTGCCGAAGAATCCCTTGTCCTCTTTCGTATCGACCGCGTCCTTCGCGATCGGCCGGAAAAAACTCGGCCATCCGGTTCCCGACTCGAACTTTGCATCGGAACTGTAAAGTTCCTTGTCGCATGCGGCGCATTTAAAGACGCCGTGCTCGTGCACATTGTTGAGCGGGCTGGAGTTGGGCCGCTCGGTGCCTGCTTGCCGGAGCACGCGGTACTGCTCTGGAGTGAGCTGCTGTTTCCATTCGGCGTCAGTCTTGGTGATTTTGTCGCTCATGTTTTTCGCGGGTTCGTCGGCGGATCGCAGCGTCGGCATGACAGCTAACGCTACGAAGGCGACGGTGATCAGAGTTGCTAAAGGTTTCAC